>JAGBQS010000118.1 GCA_017632695.1 Bacteroidales bacterium | reverse complement strand
GCTCGGGAATCGGCGGGTGGACCAGAGGTTGGGGCGGTAATCTTCAAGCTAATGCGAAAGGTATTCTGATCAGTGGCGGGGATGTTACGGTGACATCAACAGATGCATCAGCTATTGGATTTGCTGGTACTAATTACAAGGCAGGATCTTATTGTGGTGCTGATGGCATTACTGTTACAAAAGATATAGCCAGGCTCAAGCTCGTGAGTAAAGCATCGGAGATGATCCGGACCAACAACAATGACGCAACGTGCAAGATTACAGTCGATGGCGTTGTAAGCCCCACAGCCTCGAGTACGTTCGAGCACCTGAACCTGACGGTTTCCACGACAACCAACGAGAATGATACCTGGACCTTCACGCCGAAACAGTGATATCTGAATAAGACATAGAATTGCTATATTTGAGATAATCGTTGAAACACAATCCTTCGGATGATTCTTAAGAAACTATTGCCCCTGCTGGTTTTCGCATGCATCGCATGCGGTCATCTGCCCGTTCAGGGCGGGCATGAGGAGGCTGGGGGCAAGAAGGATGTACAGAAGTTGGCAGTGGAGCGTCTGCCGGACTTGAACGTGCCGAGAGGCGGACATTTCCTGGCTTATGTCGGTGGGGAGCTGACGGTTATCGGCGGACATACGACTGGCTTTATCCCTACGGCTACGGCGGAGTATTTCCGTGACGGGAGCTGGCATCTTCTGGACTCATACTTCCCGCACGATTTCGGTTTCGGCATCGTTCTTCCATCAGATGAAGTGCTGGTGGGAGGCGGCTGTGCCGAACCTTTCGGCATTGGACAGACCTGGGCAGTGGAGTTGTACGACCCTTCAACGCACAGTTTCTCTCCGCTCCCTATCCTAGATAGAAAGCGGGGCGCAAACACCAGCGCTGCCCGCCTTTCCGACGGCCGAATCATCTTGGCCGGCAACTGGTATGCGGAGGATATGATTTCAACTTATTCCTCGCAGTCTGGCGGAGAGACCCTGTTTGTGCCGGCACAGGAACGCTCGATGCCGCTAATCCTGCAGACCGCTCCGGACAATGCTCTGATCCTGAGTTCATTCGGTTCTCGGGGTGACAGCCTTCCTCCAGTGGCAGACCGCCTGAAAGGAGATCCGATAGAAGTGCCGTTGCTGCAGGAGTGGGAGGAGTGGAAACGCTCGGACGTATGCTCGATAAGCAATTATTTCATCGGAGACGAAACTGTGGGTGGCTATGCATGGCTCTTCCCGGCCTTCCGGAAGTCAGACGGACAGTTAGGACTGATAAAGGTGGTTGGCGAGGAGTTCTCTGTGTTGGAAACTGAGCGGCCTCTGCCTATGACAGGTCCGGAGGGTGATGCCCTGTCTCATGGCGCCGGCTTGCTTGCCGACAGAGATAATAAATGTGCCTGGATAATACGCTCTGTAGTGGGGAAGGGGTTGTTTGTAGTTGCCAGGGTAGATTACGGCAAAGCCCTGCAAAGTGGGAAGGCTCCTGTTAGCCTGTACCTTGCCGAGCCGCCTGACGGTTTATCTTTCACTTCGTCATCTACAGTACTACTGCCCGGCGGCCGTATTGCAATTGCCGGCGGCGTGGCGGACTCCGACAATTATCACCCGGTCGCCACGGCGTTCATACTCCACACCGAGCCTGAAGAAAAAACTGTGTTCCCTTGGTGGGCGGTCGCATGTGCCGTGCTGCTTCTTGGCTGCATGGGATTGCTTCTGTATCGTCGCCGCCAGAAAGCCAAAGCTGATATTTCTGCCGTAACGTCTGGTTCAGAGCCCGAAGTTGCCTCTGCCGATCCGATGAGCGATCTGATGAAGCGGATTTCAGAG
>JAGBQS010000117.1 GCA_017632695.1 Bacteroidales bacterium | reverse complement strand
CAGGCACGGCTGAACATCGAGAACCAGAATCTGGCGCTGACCGATGCCCAGCTGACGCTCCACAAGGAGATCCAGCAGGCTTACTGGAATGCGGTGAAGGCTCGCGAGAATTATGCTTCGGCACGGAAGGCAAGCGAATCGACGGATCTGGCTTACCGCTACGAAACCGAACGTTATGCGGCCGGTAAGGGTACCAGCTACGACCTTCAGCAGGCGGGTGCCAACCGGCTCAAGGCGCAGCACGATGAACTGCAGGCTAAGTACGAGTTCCTGATGCGCATCAAGATCTTGGATTTCTACAACGCCCAGTAAACGGGGACAGTCTGACCGACCTGATCAGGTTTTATCTGTAACGTATATATACTTTTGATAAACAGTATGAAGAGATTTTTTGTTATGGCGCTGTTCCTCTGTGTGTTATCGGGCATCAAGGCACAGGATTACAGCGAGAATTACAGGGCATGGACCGACGGATTGCTGATGCTCGACGATTTTCTGGGACAGAAACCGAAGAACGATACTTCGGCGCTGAATCTCGGCTGGTCGTACAAAGTGGAGGAGAAACAGGTGAAGATTCCGCACGGACGGATCACTTACCCTACGTATGTCCTCTATCTGAATAAGTCCAATTCGTGGATTGCCCCGCAGTATGTGAATGAGCATACGCTCAGGGTGTGTCAGACTTCATTCGACTTGCTGGAGGTTTACCGCCGGAAGATTGTCCGCGATATGGCAAACCAGACTGCGTCTTCGCCCAATGATATCTGCGAGTACTATATCAATAAGCAAGAGCAGTGGTTTGAAGAGATGTGCGACAGTACCCGTGCCGGACAGCTCACGGAGGTGATGAACCGGTATGCCGCCGAGGTCGATTCGATGCTGGCCGATCAGGAGGAACCGGATCCCGTCAGCATGCCGCTCGGCAAGCTCCGCGGCCGTTTTGATCTCGGATTGGGCCTGAACCTGATGGGAACCTCGAACGACTGTTATACCAATGCTCCTGCGGGTATGTCGTTCAGTCTGCTGTGGGGCTTCCGCCGGAACCTTCTCTCGATGGATATGACAGCCAACTTCGGCGCCAAATGCAAGCAGGACTTCGACACCGATCGCGGCCCGATTTATGAGGGCGACAAGGTTAATCCCCTGCAGGCATTCCTTCACTACGGTTTCCTGGTTAACCCCCAGAGCGAGCGCGCTGTGTATCCGCTGATCGGTATCGGTGCGGTCGGTATAACGGGAAAGAAACTGAAAGGCGAGGATTCGGCTCCCGATGTGACGGGTTTCTCTTTCGGCGTGGGCTGTCTGCTGGATATCCCTCTTTACAGGAATATCTATAAGTATAACGGTATGATGCGAAATTATTACCTGACTCCTTATGGAACTCCCTATGGTACCAGCGCTCAGCAGACGGGCGTCTCCCTGCTGCTCCGACCGACGGTTAACTTTACTTCGATGCCGGAACTGAACGGTCTGTATCCTACTTTCAACCTGTCACTTATTGTTTCCTGGAACGGCAGAGCCTACGACAGAAGATAAGACTGATCGGTGTTCGGATAATAAAAAACCGACTTGCAAAAACTGCAGGCCGGTTCTTTTTTTTTGATTGTTTTGTTTATTTGTTGCTTTGTTTTGTCAATTTGTTTGTTCAGTTTCTTATTCGACTGTTGCAGGAGCATCCTCCAGCTTCTTCGGCAGCAGGGCGTAGAAGGCAACACCGGTAGCCAGATAGCAGATGATTTCGCTGAGAATCACACCCACACAGCAGCAGAGCAGACCTGCCACAATGATGAAGAAGAAAACGATGAACAGGAGGCAAAGGTTGAAGGCATCGTCGCGGGTCATGTTCCAGCTGGCCGAAATGGCATCACCGATGCTGGCCTCTTCGTGCTCGAGCAGGAAGTAGCAGGCAAACTGCAGACGTGCATACAGATAAATGCCAGGCAAGACGCAGAGGAAGAATCCGATGGCAACAATAATGCCCACGATGATGTCGGTAACCACAAACTTGACGTAGGTGTTGGCCGACTGCTTCCAGGCATTGATGGTGAATTCGCCCTTGCCTTGAACAGCATTCAGGATGATGCGGTACAGACCTACGGAAAGCATGATGCTGACCAGTCTGGAAATCATGTTGCTCGGACCGCTTGAAATCATCATATTCTGATAGGCTGTGAGAAACTCTTCGGGCTTAACGTCGCCTCCTTCGGCGAGACGGTTTGTTAATCGGGTAATCTCGGTAGTAGACGGGCCGAACAGACTGCTGATAATCTGTTCAACAACGATAATGATTACTAAGGCTGCCAATACAGAAAGCCAGTTCTTTTTGGTCAGTTCCCAAGCTTTGCTCAGGATGGCTGAAATGTTAATTTTACTCATGTTAGAGATAGATAATAAATGGATTAATTAGAATTAGATAAACAGAAATGTGTTATTTAATGAATGTCAGGTCATAGCCACAGGTTCCGGACGATGCCCCATAAGAGCAGGATGCCCATCACCGTGAATACGGCTTTGTTGGAGTAGCAGAACTGCACCAAGGTCCGGCTTTGCAGCGGACGCCAGACTTCGCCCGCCACAAGTATCAGGAAGTAGGGCGTTAGACACCATACTACCGGGTTGTAGTGCCACCAAGCCGAAATATCTCCCTGTGCGAGGGCTAACAGTCCTCGCTGAACGCCGCAGAACGGGCATTGCAGATGGGTGAACGTATATAGCGGACAAGGAAGCATATTTGATATTCTAAAGACCCTCTAAATCCCCCTTAAAGGGGGACTTCCCAGAGTGGGCAGATTTTTTTTGTTTGAGTTTATTTAGGTTTTATTTTAGTTTTTGAGGTTTTTAGGTCGCTACGCTTTTGAGGTTTTGAGGTAAGTTACTTTGGTTGCCGTAGTAGGTAAACTACCTTAAAACCTTATAACCTCACACTACCTTATAACCTCACTCAACACCTCACACACCACGAAGTTGCTGCCTCCTACAAAGACCGTATCCTCCGGGCGAGCTGCCTGAAGGGCTGCCTGGTAGGCCGTTTGGATGCTGGGATATACTTCTCCCTTCAGTCCGAAAGGCCCGGCCATTTCTTTCAGTGCGGCAGCCGGAAGGGCACGCGGAGTAGGAGCGTTGCAGAAATAGTAGGTAGCGGCAGCGGGCAGGAGCTTCAGGACCGATGTGATGTCTTTGTCGCTCACCATACCGAATACGATGTGCAGTCCCTTGCCGGCATCGAGGATGCTTTTCAGCTGCGGTCCGAGGTACTGGAAACAGCCTTCGTTGTGTCCCGTATCGGCAATGACGGTGGGCCCGGTTGTCTGCAGTATCTCCCATCGGCCGCGCAGATGCGTGTTGGCAAGTACCTTCCGGAATCCGTTGTGCACGTCGGCCTCCGTGATGCTGAACCCGCGTTCGCGTAAAAGATGTACGCACGTGAGCACCGAGTTGGCGTTGTGCGGCTGGCACTGGCCCATAAGCGGACTCTCAAGGGTGCCGTCGCTCAAGGTTTCGTAAACCAGATGATCGGACGTCTTGCGTACCCATATGACCTGATGCTTCTCGCTTGCAAAATAGAGCGGAGTCTGCATGCGTTCTGCCTTACTGGTGAAGGTAAAATGTACGCGCTCGTCGGTACATTCGTCGATAACGCACGGGATGCCCTGTTTCATGATGCCGGCTTTCTCGGCAGCAATCTGCGGAAGGGTATCGCCCAGGAACTGCATGTGGTCGAACGAGATGTTTGTAATCAGGCAGAGTTCGGGGGTGATGATGTTGGTGCTGTCGAGGCGTCCGCCCAAACCTACCTCGATAACGGCCACATCGACCTGCTGTTCGGCAAAATAGCAGAACGACATCATGGTTGCCAGTTCGAAGAAGGAGGGAAGCTCGGACTCCAGAAGCGGATATTTGTCGGCCACCCATCGGACCACATAGTCGTGGCTGATAGGCTGACCGTTGATGCGTATGCGCTCGTCGAAGTCGAGCAGGTGCGGAGACGTGAAGAGT
>JAGBQS010000011.1 GCA_017632695.1 Bacteroidales bacterium | reverse complement strand
TGGCGGAACTTTAACCTTCGATGACAGTTCCTATTCGTATGGCAGTCAGCGAGCCGAATGGTTCGTACCGGAGGGTTGCTCTGCTACGGTTAACCTGGACCGCCGATGCGACTACTACAACAAGCTGACAGGTAGCGGTACATTGACCCTGAACTTGCCGAACGATACCAGCTGTCCGCGAACCACTTTACGCGGCGATTGGTCGGCATTCACAGGCACCGTAAACTTTGTTTGCGGTACAGCCAGCCGTCCGTTCTCGCTTTGCAATACCTACGGAATGCCCAATGCTACCGTGAATATTGCAGCATCGAGCGTGATTCAGCTGGGAGGCGACAATGTAAGCACCACAGGTTCCTTCAATATCGGAGCTTTGACCGGACAGGGCACCTTGCAGGCAGGTTCGTCTTCGTCGAACACCTTCCTGGTAGGTTCTTTGAATACTGACTTCTCGTTTGCCGGTATCTCGACTGCTACCATCAACAAGGTAGGAACCGGTACGATGTCGATGACCAAAAATTCGGGAACCGGTCCGATTAATGTGAACGAAGGAGCACTTCGCTGCTACAATGCCGCTTCGGCCACGACTACCGGTACCGGAACAGGTCTGGTAACCGTCAATAATGGCGGAACGCTTACGGGTCGCGGCTATATGGGCAACAAGGTTGTAGTTAAGTCCGGAGGCGTGTTTGCTCCAGGCAACAGCTTTGCTTCGAAACTGACGGTGAACAGTCAGGTTGAGATTCAGTCCGGCGGTACTTTGCAGTTCCGTCTGAACGGAATGAACGCAGCAACTCCTGTAGCCAAACTGACCATCAATAACGCCCTCCTGCTGAAAGGCAATCTGGAAATCTTTGCCAACGAGGGCGTAACCTTCAGCGAAGGCGATACCTACGACCTCTATTCGTGCACCAGATACAGCAGCAACACGTCGTTGGCAGTTGTAACTTTGCCCGAGTTGCCGGTAGGCCTGGAGTGGGATACCAGCGAACTGCTTTCGACCAACGGCAAGATTACAGTCATCAAGTCGCCAACCTCTTTGAGCAGCCTGCAGTACGATACGCCTGTCGAAGTTACGGTGTTCGCCGTCGATGGTACGCCAGTTGCAAGCTACCGGACTCAGGTCGGTTTAGTGTACAGCCGGATGGCAGCCGATTCAGACTTGCCGAAGGGTGTGTACGTAGTACAACTGAAATCTGAGCAAGGTTTGGCACTGAAAAAGTACTTCAAACAGTAAAAACCGGATTTTTCGGTGCAAAATATGGAAGATTTGACTTAAAAATATGGATAATGGTGCTTTTTTGAATAAAAAATTTGCCATTATCCATTTTTACCTTTAACTTTGCACCACTGAAAATCCTTTGTGAATTCTCATTTTTTACTTATAAATCCAACTTTAAAAATCATCAGCATGAAAAAGTTTTACGCTATTGCTCTTCTTTCAGCATGTGCCGCTATGGCAGGTGCTCAGACAGAGTTCACATCTGACGTTACGCTGGATTCCAATTACAGCGATAATTACGATGGCAATGTTGTGATTACCAACTGTACCGTAACCATCGGTTTCGAGCAGGGTAACACAACGGCTCTTCCTTTCCTTTCGGGCGAAACCATCACCTTGTCCGAAGGCGGTAAGGTTAAGTTCTTCGATTCTCCAGATACGGCATATCCGGAGCCGGAGGATGGCGACTGGTCGAATTTCCAGGACGCAACCGGTCAGAACATCACCGCTTTGCCTTTCAACTGGGTTATCGATGGTGATGACAACGAGATTTATCTGGATTCTTACTGCACCATGGGCGGTACCATTTCCGGTACGGGTACTCTTACCATTTATGCAACCAAGAAAAACGTGATCAACAGCGTTTGTTACTATAAAGAGAATGCTGATTTCCCGGCTTTCGACGGTATTATCTATTTCAAGACCCTCGACGGTTATGAGTGCGATTCTCTGTATATCGGCGCTGATTTCCGTTCAGGCTACTATAGCGCAGACGGCGTAGGTGGTTCGTTCTCTTTTGCAGCTAACAAAATGGATATCTACGCTGCTACCAGCACCATCCTGGATGTGAATGCGCTGAACAATCCTTACGTTAATTGCTCGGCTAACCTGATTCCTCAGATTGAGGGTGCCTGCAAACTCCAGATTCCTTCCAGCTATACTGTTATGGCTTGTGCAGCTGTTTCGAACGGTTACGATGCCGTTATCGAAGGCGGTGGAACTGCAAGCCGTTTCGGTCACATGACAGGTGGTACCTTTATTCTGAATGAGGGCGCCAAGTATAACGCTGCATACGATTATTTCTACAATCGTTCGACTTCGACCATGATCATCAATTCGAAGGAGCCAAGCTTCTCGAATGTAACCAACATCAGTATGCGTGCCGCTGCCCTGTTCTGCGGTAACGGTTATGTTGATACCAACCTTTCGACCAACAGCGGACGTACTGGTCACTATACTGCAGGCGATAGCGCTGTAGGTAGTGTTGGCACGCTGACTGTTCGCGATCTGTTCATGTATCAGGGTAGTGTCATCGATGTTGACTTCGATAATGCCGGCAATGCTGACCGCCTCGTTATTCCTGGCACCATGAAGTACTTCTCCGGACGTAACGATTTCAGCCTCCGTCTGCCTTATGATTTCTTCGTAAATCCAAAGGTTCAGAACTACAAGGTTATCGATGCCGTTACTTACGATGCTGATATGAAGTATCTGGTTGATACCATCGGTTTCTACTTCCTCGATGCAACCGGTTATTATCAGGTTAATTCGGCTGGTGATACCACCTGGTATTCTTATACTGCTACCATCAAGGCAGCTCACCCGGAAGCTCAGCTTACTGAAGTCAGCAATCGCGAAATGGATACCTTGCGTGTATGGTCACGCGGTACTTATGCTGATGGTAATGATGCCTACGATGATAACTATCACAACACCGTTTCGGCCGATAACTATACGCCTGCTCATCCATGGGCACTGGGCGGTGCTATGGAATACCTGATTACCGACCCTGACGATTGGTTCTACAATGCCATCGACTCTTTGGAGGCTCGTGAGGTAGTTCCTGGTTGCGGCGATAGCGTTAAGTATAATGGCCATAGCCTGGGTTGCATTCATGGCAGTAGCTTCGGCGCTTATGCTGATGACGCCTCTTACGTTGGTGCCTTCACTTATCCTTACTACTATTGGTCGGACAACACCGTTCAGCTGAATGGCTTCATGTGCATCGATGGTGGAAGTTTCGTTGATCCTAAAGGAAATCCTTTCAATGTTACCTATAAGGGCACAACCGACGAGAACCCGGAGGAAGGTGGTGTAAAGACCTTCGGTATGAATGCCTATACTTGGCCTATTACCCGTTACAATGTTGAAGTGGAACTGGGTGGAGAAGGCGATACTGTCCGCATTGATACTGTAGGAACTTATGTTGACTGGTCGACCAAGTTCAGCCCGATCAAGGTTCCACAGACCAATGGTGATACCATCTGGTACTGGTTCGACTTCAAGAACATCTTCACTACTGGCGATATCGCTCTGTGCGCTCAGACTCACAAGGCTGACGGAACCGTTGAGGAGGAAGAGGATCCTTCGAACAATGGTGCATCGGACATCAAGACTGCCTTGATGGAGAAGCATGCTGTTGCATCGCGCGTAATCCGTACTGCCGACGGTCGCCGCGTTAACGGTTACCAGCGCGGTCTGAATATCGTTACCACCCGTTACACCGATGGTACGATTGAGACCAAGAAGTTATTCTTTGCACGATAAATAATCAGGAGCAACCCGGAAGCGTGTCCTGCTTCCCGGGTTGTTCCGGGGTTTTAATCCTTTCCGGAAGGGAAGGGTTGTTTGCGCTCACACCTGCGATTTTTTACTCTCCCACGAGGAAAAAATTACTCTCCCACGGGAAGCCCATTTTTTTCTCCCTAATTGGGAAATAATTTCTCTCTAACTGGGGAACATTTTTTTCTCTAACTGGATAATAAAATTTCGCACGC
>JAGBQS010000116.1 GCA_017632695.1 Bacteroidales bacterium | reverse complement strand
CCTGCTGTACCTGCGTGTAGTTGGTTCCTTCCGGCAGCTTGTACTCCATGTAAAGCTGATCGTACTCCATATCGGGGAAGAATGCCTGCGGGACAAACTGGTAGCACATACCTGCTATACCCAACAGGAACAGCATGACAACCATCGTCAGAATCCGATGATTGAGCATGTGTCCCAGCACGGCAGACAGTTTATCCTGTGCCCATCTCTCGAACTTGTCGGTAGCCGATTCTTTCTTATCCTCATCGGCCGAAGGCTCGGGAACTTTATCCAGCGAATCGCCGATATTCCTGTAGAGCAGGCTCCTGCACATCAGCGGAACGTGAACCAGGGCCAGCAGCCACGAGAGCAACAGGGAAACCGACATGACGATGAACAGATCCCGCACATACAGACCCGTAGTGTCGGGCGACATGTAGATAGGCAGGAATGCCAGGATGGCAATGAGCGTGGCTCCCAGCAGCGGCATAGCCGTCTGATTACCGGTCGAGGTAAGCGCCTCCACCGGAGATTTCCGTGCTTTCTTATCGACCAGCACACCGTCCACCACCACAATGGCATTATCGACCAGCATACCCATGGCCAGAATGAAGGAGGCCAGGGAGACACGCTGCAGGGTTCCGTTCATGAAGTAAAGCATCAGCACGGATCCGCACACAATGATAACCAGACTGTAGCCGATGATAACGCTGGAACGGAGACCCATGAATACCATCAGAACGGCGATTACCAGAAGAACGGATTCGAGCAGGTTGAGCAGGAAGGTTCCCAAGGCATCGCTTACACGTTCCGGCTGGAAAAAGATCTTGTGATACTCCACACCCACCGGCATCTGCGTCTGCAACTGCGCCATCTTGGCCTCGACGTTCTTTCCGATCTTCGTAATATCGGTTCCCGATACAGCCGAAATAGAGATGCCCAAAGCCTTCTCGCCATCGTACTGCATGGTGTTACGCTGGGGCTCGTCGTACTCACGGACTACGTCGGTAATGTCCGACAGGCGAAGCTGATCCTGTTCGTGTCCCTGAATGATCAGGTTGGCAATATCCTCAACCGAGGTGGAACGGTCGCCCACAGTCACTCGGATGCGGTTGGTTCCGTTATCGAAATAGCCTCCATAAACGGTTTCCGTCTGACCGTTCAGGGTCTGAACCACCTCGATGGGCGATACACCCAGATTGGCCATCTTGTCCTGCCGCAGGATTACGTTGATACATTCCCCGCGCTTGCCGTAAATATCTACCCGCGAGATGCCTTCGATGTTCGAAATCTCACGTTTGATGAACTCTGCATAGTCAGACAGCTGCTTGTCGGACAGGCCGTCGCCCGTAAGCGCATAGAACATACCGAACACATCGCCGAAGTCATCGCGTACCTGTACGGAAAGCACTCCCGAAGGAAGGGCGGTGCCGTTCACCTTGCGACGCATAATGTCCCAATGCTGTTCAAGTTCCGTCGGCGGAACCGTACTGAGCAGGTCAACCGTCATCAGACACATATCTGCATAACAGAAAGACTGTACCGTATTGATGTCCGGTGTCTGCCGTATGGCTTTCTCCAAAGGATCAACCAGTTCCAGCTCCACCTCGTGAGCCGATGCACCCGGATAGACCCCGACCACCAAAGCCTGACTGACCTTCAGTTCCGGATCTTCGAGTTTCGACAAATCGTAGTAGGCATACAAACCGCCCAGTATCAGCACAACGATAAAAAGGTGGACGAGTTTACTGTTTGAAAATGCCCATTTTCCAAAATCCATTTCTTACAAAAAAATTAGATGAAGAAATACGTTTTCAGAGCAAACCTCCTACATTCGACTTGGAGGGAGCCGGATTGGGACGTACCGTCTGCCCGTTTTCCAGATGATGCACACCGCTCTCAACAATCTGCTGCCCGTCAGTCAGACCCTGCCTGATAAGAACACTTCCATCCGAACAGAGGGACTTGACCGTAACGGGTGTCTGGTGTATGGTTCCCACCTGCTCGCCCGCAGGCTTATAGACAAACACATAGGTCTGTTCTTTCTCATAGAGGACTGATCCGGCAGGAACCTTTACGGGAGCCGCACCGTTTTCCTTATATCGGATATCGACAATCGCCGTCATACCCGGCATGATCTTCTGCAGAATCCCGGTATTTTCCGAACGGCGCTCCAACAGGAAGCGGGCCTCGAACAGCTGGTTGGCATTGGCACGCTGCGACAGGCTCAGCAGACGCAACGGGAACTGCTGTCCCGGCAAGACGTCGAACGATACCGTAAAACTTTCAAAATCGTTCGAACGGAGATATTCGACAGCTGGCAGATTGATGGCAATCTCGATGCCGTCGCTACAGAACATCGACAGGACCGGCAGTCCGGCAGAAACCGTTTCGTGGCTTTCGTGAATGATGTTCTGAATATAGCCGGTAAAAGGAGCCTTCAGCCGGCAATCGGCCAGTTGGTCCCTGGCATGCTGATATTTGGCGGTAATCTGTTCCAGACCGTAGCGGGCTTTATCGTAGTTCTGGGCCGTTGTGCTTCCGTCCCTGTACAAGCCGATGATACGTTCACAGTCGGCTTTCGTCTGCTGATATTCGGCCTCTACTGCCGACAGCTGCACCTTGTAATCGCGATCGTCGAGCAGGGCCAGAATCTGACCTTCACGCACGAAATCGCCCTCCTTGACCTTCACGTCAGCCAGGGTTCCGCTTACCCGGAATGCGACATTGGATGTCTGAGAAGCACGGGTGCGACCCGGATAGGACGCATGTTCGGCTTCCTGAACACTCTGTACGGAGCACAAACGGACCAGACTGGGACCCGCTGTTTCCTTTTCCTGCGTCCGGCAGGCCGACAGGATCAGCGCCGAAACCATTGCTAAAAGAACAATTCTTTTCATGTGGGAATATTTTACAGATTTTTTTGCAGATAACGGAAAAGCTGGGAATAGATGTAATTGGACGTATTACCGCCCCGGATGAAATGGTTGCGGTTGGTGTAAACGTGCATATCGAACGGAATATCGGCCTGCACCCAGCGTTCGGTCAGCTCGTAGGTGTTCTGCGGATGCACGTTATCGTCGCACGTTCCGCAAATAATAAGCACATCGCCTTTCAGGTTGGTAGCCCGCTCAAGGACGCTCGACTGACGGTAGCCGTCGGCATTCTCCTGCGGCGTACGCATATAGCGTTCGGTATAAACCGTATCGTAGAACTTGAAATCGGTAACCGGAGCCACAGCCATACCCAGTTTGTACACGTTGTTGCCGCCGCAAAGTGCCATCAGCGTGTTATAGCAGCCGAAACTCCAGCCCAAGATAGCCATGCGCTGCTCATCAACGTAGGGCAACGTAGCCATATAGCGGCCGGCTTCAAGCTGATCCTCGCTTTCGCGGACACCCAGACTGCAGTAGGTCTGACGTTCCCAGGCAGCCCCCCGGGCACCTGTTCCCCGTCCGTCCACACAAGCCACCAGATAACCTTCCTGATTGAGGAACTGTTCCCAGTCGAACTTCCAGCGGTCGAGCACCTGCT
>JAGBQS010000115.1 GCA_017632695.1 Bacteroidales bacterium | reverse complement strand
TTAACTTCCGCTACCTCCCAGTAAAAGGTAACGTCCGTTAACTCCAGCTAACTCCAGTTAACTCCCATTTATTAACTCCCATTTATTAACTCCTAAGTAAAAAAACAGGTAAATATGCGAGTAGTTATTCAGCGAGTCCGTCATGCTTCGGTTACTATCGATGGCGTATTGAAATCGGCCATCGGTCAGGGGCTTCTGGTGCTGGCCGGCTTCGAGGAGGCCGATACGGAAGCCGATGTGGAATGGATTACGAAAAAAGTGCTGGCGCTCCGGATTTTCGATGACGAGAACGGAGTCATGAACCGGTCCGTGCTGGATATAGGCGGCGAGATCCTGATTGTAAGCCAGTTTACCCTGCATGCATTGACAGCCAAAGGGAACCGCCCGAGTTATATCCGGGCAGCCGGACACGACATCGCTGTACCTTTGTACGAAAAATTCCTGACGCTGGCAGCCGAAGGGTTGGGGAAACCGGTCGGCAGCGGACGTTTCGGAGCCGATATGAAGGTCGAGTTGCTGAACGACGGTCCAGTAACGATCTGTATGGATTCGAAGCGGAGGGAGTAAGTCAAATAAACAAAGTAAGTTAAGTAAGCATCAGTAAGCTTAAGCCAGCATAAAATCAAGGCGGAATCTGAATCATACAGGTTCCGCCTTGTTATATTAAATTGCCGTCCGGCAATAAGGAAGCTCGTCCGACAGATCAGATCAGATTCTTGATCAAAGCAATCAGTACCAGATAGAACATCATGGCAGGAGCAGCGAGCAGCAGGGAATCGAAACGGTCCCACATGCCGCCGTGTCCCGGAAGAATTCGACCGGAATCCTTAACGCCTACAAAACGCTTCACGAAACTTTCCACCAGATCGCCGAAGGTTCCGAACACCGAGATAAAGATGCCCAGACCGATCCAGTCCAGACGTGTGTAGTGAACCAGTTCGTGCAGATCCTGACCGAGCAAGCCCCAGAACGAAGCCTGATAGAAGGCGAGGGCCAGCAGGATATTAAATACAAGACCGCCGAAGAACCCTTCCCATGACTTCTTGGGCGAAACGCGCTCAAAGAGACGGTGACGGCCCAAGGTGCATCCTGTCAGGAACGCTCCGGTATCGTTGCACCACAGGAAGAAAAACAAAGCCAGCAGCAGGATGCCGTTGTAATCGTCGTTAATGTTGCCCAAAGGAATGGCAATACTGTGGAAGGCGATGGAATTGAGCAGCGACAACGGAAGGGCGATATACACCTGACCGAGCAGGATATAAGCCAGTTCGCGCAGGGGATAGGCCTGTTTGCTGTACAGACGGCTGATGAACAGCGCCATGCAGTACACCAGATACAGCACGAAGATGTTATTGCCCAGGTTTGAGACATGCGATGCGCTGATGAAGAAACACCAGAACAGCAGCACACCGGCCAGCGAATGGAGGCCGCGTAAGATACGTACTTCCTTGCTCTTGTTAATGAGATCGTAGAATTCCCACAACACACCGAAAATCAGGAACGAAAACAAACCTGAATACGTGTACGGACCTGCCAGGATGCAGCCGATAATGGCAGCTACCAGGATAACGCCGGTTATGGTGCGGAGCAACAGGGAGCGGTTGAAAAGTTTACTTAGACTCATCGGTTTCTTCATTTTCAGCAGCGTCCGTGTTGTCGGCAACAGCATCTTCGTCTGCCTTATTAGTAACTTTGCTTTCTTCCAGAAGTTCCTCCGTACGCGAAGCCCATTGGCGCGGACCGAAGATATCCTGCACGTCATCGGTGAAGATTACCTCGCGTTCCATCAGTCGCTGGGTCAGGCTGGCGTGGCCTTCTTCGTATTGCTTGAGGATTTGCTTGGCACGCTCGTATTGTTCTGAAATCATGGCCGAGACCTCTTCATCGATGATGCGGGCACGTTCATCGCTGAACGGTTTGGTAAAGCCGTAGTCCTGACCGGTGCTGTCATAGTAGCAGACATTGGGCAGACGCTTACTCATGCCGTAGTAGGCAACCATAGCGTAAGCCTGCTTGGTTACACGTTCCAGATCGTTGGCGGCACCGCTCGAGATGCTGCCGATAAACAGTTCCTCGGCAGCGCGGCCTCCCAGCAGAGAGCACAGTTCGTCGAGCATGGCTTCCTTGACGGTAATCTGGCGTTCCTCCGGCATATACCAGGCGGCACCCAAAGCCTTTCCGCGAGGAACGATGGTGACCTTCACCAGCGGCGAACCGTATTTGAGGTGCCAGGATATGGTAGCATGTCCGGCCTCATGAACGGCGATGCTCTGTTTCTCCTCCTGCGTCATGATCTTCGACTTCTTTTCCAGACCGCCGATGATACGGTCGACGGCATCGTTGAAGTCCGTAGCATCCACGCTCTTCTTTTCGTGCCGGGCTGCAATCAGGGCAGCCTCGTTACATACGTTGGCGATATCGGCACCGGAGAAGCCGGGAGTCTGGCGTGCCAGCTTGTTAATGTCAAGATCCTTGGCAAGTTTGAGCGGACGCAAGTGAACCTTGAAGATCTCGATGCGGTCCTGCAGTTCCGGCAGATCCACATGTATCTGTCGGTCGAAGCGGCCTGCACGCAGCAGCGCCTTGTCCAGAATGTCGGCACGGTTGGTGGCTGCCAGAATGATGACGCCGCTGTTGGTACCGAAACCGTCCATCTCGGTCAGCAGCTGGTTCAGGGTGTTCTCGCGTTCATCGTTGCCGCCGGTCATGTTGCGGGCGGTACGGGCGCGGCCTACGGCATCAATCTCGTCGATGAAAATGATACAGGGCGCCTTTTCCTTTGCCTGGCGGAAAAGGTCGCGCACACGGCTGGCACCCACGCCTACAAACATTTCCACAAAGTCGGAACCCGACATCGAGAAAAACGGCACATTAGCCTCGCCGGCAACCGCCTTGGCCAGCAGGGTTTTACCGGTACCGGGAGGGCCTACCAGAAGGGCGCCCTTCGGAATCTTGCCGCCCAGGTCGGTGTATCGTTGCGGGTTCTTCAGGAACTCGACAATTTCCTGCACTTCCTGCTTAGCCTCCGACAGTCCTGCCACATCCTTGAAGGTAACCTGCATCTTGTTGTCACCTTCGTAGATGGAGGCCTTCGAGCGGCCGACGTTGAAAATACCGCCGGGGCCGCCACCCATCTTCGAGAAACCGCGGAAGAAGATGAAGTACATCAGGACAATCATCAGAATCAGCGGACCGAAGTTAATCAGCATATCGTGCCAGAACTCGTCCTTTTCGTACCGCACATCCAGATCCTTGCACAGGCTGTCGTCGGCATTTTTCCATTCGTTGACTTCTTCGGCAAAACGGTCTCCGCTTGGAATGACCGTATTGACCGAAAGCTTGCCGCCCTGTTTCTGGCTGTCGTTATACAGTTCGCCCAGATTGGCATTGATTTCGGTGGGATCCTTGGCAAGTTTGCCGTTGGCTTCCACATTGCGGGCATTGACGGTTACCTGTTCAAAGTAGCCTTCCTTAGCCAGCTGCTGGAATTCGCTATAGTCCACCGTACGGCTCACACTGCTTTCTCCGCCACGGAAGTAGAGGAAGGCGAGGAAGCCGGCTACCAGCAGGTAAATATAGAAGAAGTTGAAACGGAAGGTGAAGTTGTAGCCGCCCTTGCCGTTTTCTTTATTGCCGAATTTGACGAAACTCTTGCCGTCGGCTGTTTGTTCCGGCTGTTTGTTGATGTCTTTTTCTGCCATTATTTAAAAGTATTTAATCATCGTTTTCAATACTGGTGATGCCGGCATCTTCCCAAAGCGACTCCAGACTGTAGAACTGGCGGGTTTCCGGCTGGAAAACATGTACCAGGATGTAGCCGTAGTCGATGGCAATCCACATCTTGTTCTGCATGCCCACCGTTCCCTGGTTACGCTGGCCGAGGGAGTCATGTACGTGTTTCATCAGGTTGTTGGCAATGCCGTAAACCTGGGTCGACGAATTACCTTCGCACACCACGAAGTAGTTGAAGGCGGCTTCTTCCAGCCGGCTCATGTCGATGATCTTTATGTCGCGGGCCTTGCAACCTTGCAAGCCTTCGACGATTGTATTTAACAGTTTATCTTTCATTTTTCGGGCGCGAAGTTAATAATAAATTATGACAATCTCGATAATTTCGATAAAAAAATGCAGTTTTGCATAAAAAAATGCCGAAAAAGTTGTTTGTATGGCGAAAAAGCGCTATATTTGCACGCAATTTTGCGAAAACAAATCACACTTTAAATACATAAGTATGGAAATCAAAGGAAAAATTACACAAGTGCTGCCATTGCAGCAGGGCGTCGGCCAGCGTACCGGCAACCAATGGAGAAAACAGGAGTATGTCCTCGAGACCTATGACCGTTTCCCTCGCAAGGTGCTCTTCAACTTCTTCAACGAAGCCATCGATCAGAATCCGTTGCAGGTTGGCGACGACATCAATCTTAGCTTCGATCTCGAGAGTCGTTCCTATGTGGGCCGTGACGGAGTAGAGCGCTGGTCAACTGATGTGCGCGGTTGGAAAGTCGAGAAGATCGACCCTGCCACCATCGGTGTTCCGGCCTACGGTGCTCCCGTTCAGCAGGCTGCTCCCATGGCTCAGCCCGCTCCGGTAGTAGGTCAGTTCCCGCAGGCTCCGGCTCCTGCAGCACCTAATCCGACGGAAGATCTTCCTTTCTGATGAATAGATTGCCACAGATGATAAGTTAACTTGTCATTCGGTGGCAATTTTCTTTAATATCGCTTTAAAAAGCGGCAATCTTTTGGCTATGTCGGATTTATTCAGTATATTTGCGCGGCTAAAAGATAAATACAGACTTTTGCTGATAAATAATCTAATTCAATTTTAACTAATAAACAAAGGTATTATGGCAAATTTAGATTTGACTAAGTATGGTATCACCGGTTCGACCGTGATCGCTCACAATCCTTCGTACGAGGAGTTGTTTAAGGCTGAGACCGACGCTAAGCTCACAGGCTATGAGGTTGGTCAGGAAACCGAAGTCGGTGCTGTTAACGTAATGACTGGTATCTTTACCGGGCGTTCTCCTAATGATAAGTATATTGTAGATAACGAAGAGAGCCACAACAACGTCTGGTGGACCTCTGAGG
>JAGBQS010000114.1 GCA_017632695.1 Bacteroidales bacterium | reverse complement strand
GAGCCTCAAGAATGGTCTTGCCAGGCAGAATCTCCGAAGCCATAGCGGCAGAGTGAGTCATACCTGAGCAGCCAACGGTCTCAACGAGTGCCTCTTCGATGACACCCTCCTTAACGTTCAGAGAAAGCTTGCAGCAACCCTGCTGTGGTGCGCACCAGCCAATACCATGCGAGAAACCGGAAATATCTTTGATTTCCTTGGCATGAATCCACTTACCCTCTTCAGGGATAGGGGCATTTGCATGAGTTGCGCCCTGAGCGACGCAGCACATGTTTTCAACTTCTTTAGAATAAACCATTTTTTTTAGTATTAAAGTTTTGTACTAATATGTAGTAATTCAAATCACTTGGTACTACGCTGCGTCCGGTTACAAGCCTTACGCAACGTTGCAAAGGTAGTTAAAAAACATCAACCGGCAAACATCGGCCGAATTTAAAAGCGTCAATCCTACCTTAAAATGGGTATCCGATGGCCAAATGATAACCCAAGTTTCCAAAAAATGAGCCGCTTGTATTATAGTACTTACCGCTCTTCTCCGACGGATCGTGAATCGGAACGCCGACATCGAAACGCAGAACCAGCATACCCAGATCGTAGCGCAATCCGAGACCTGCATCTGTTGCCAGCTGTCCGGCAAACGACGATGTCAGCTGTCCGCCGCTGCGGCTTGATTCGTTGCGAAGCGTCCATACGTTTCCGGCATCGGCAAACAGGGCCGCATGCAGATCGCCCGAAAGCGGGAACCGCCATTCCACGTTAGCCTCCAGCTTCACATCGCCGGTCTGATCCATATATTTATATTTGCCGGAATTCGGCACAAAAGTTCCGGGACCTACACTTCGGATGGAGAATCCGCGCAAGGAGTTGGCTCCGCCAATAAAGAACTGTTCGCTGTAGGGGATTGTGGTCGAATTGCCGTAAGCATAGGCCAGACCTCCCAACAGGCGTGTCACCAGCGTATGCCGATGACCCAGATCCACATAGTTACGGAAATCGACGGTGGCCTTCACGAACTGCGAGAAAGGCTGCCACAGCAGACGACGTTCACCCTGCTTGCGGTGTGTGCCGCAAGCACCCATTACCACATCCATGATGCCGCCTGCTTCAACAAATGAAGCCTGCAGCCACTGACGGCTCCTGCCCTGCACGATGGGACTGTTATCGAAGATATAGGTATAACGGATACTGGGGATGAACTGGTCGGCAAAGCTCTGTTTGAGTACGCGGTTAGCCGAAACAATACTGTCAAACTGTCCGGTTGTATGCATCAGCCGGGTATAGGTCAGGTGAATGGGCGCGATGATATGTGTCGATACCTCGTTGGTCGAGAACGAATAGTTCACTTCGGCCGAAAGCTTCATCATCTGGAAATAGCCGGAACGGCGCAGGATGTCGGCACCTACGCTGTAAGTCGTCGTAACCGGCAAGTCGTAATCCACATGATGGAAAGGAAGCTGCAAACGCGGAACCGCCAGCGAGACTTTTCCGCCGAACTCGTAACTGTTCAGCAGACCGTCCTTGTCTCCTACGGTGTGTTTGCCGGTATTCCATTCGTAACCGGCCTCCAGCTCCATCGAGAGCAGTTCGCCGCCGCCGAAAAGGTTTTTCCGCTGCGCCGTAAATGCCACTCCGGGTCCTACCTGATCGATATCCTTGTAAACGCCCTTCACCTCCAGGCTGCCCGTCCACGGCAGATCGTAGGTTGAACGTATCCGCATCAGCATCGAAGTCGTATCCGATGCCAGACTGTCGAACACCATCAGTTCATTATCGTACGGAACCGAATCGGCATTCAATACGACCCACTCTATATTATTATATTTAAAGGTATTAAGGCGCGAAAGACGTGTCTGCGCCTTGGAGGCCATCTTCGAATGGTAAGTTTCGCCTTTTTGGAGCGGCAGACATTTATAAAGATGCTTCGGCTTCATGCGCTTCTTTCCGCGCCATCCGACAGTCTTGAACCCCTTCGATTCAAAGTTCTTCGACGCCAGTCCGAAACCATGATCCAAATGCAGGGCGATACTGTCCAGCCGGCATGGATGCAGACTGATCCGGTCGGCCATAAAGTCGGTAAATACCCGCAAGGCAATCTGCTGTTCCCCCTGCGTACTGTCCGCCAGATAATGCACAAAGTCTTCCGAATAATTAAAATAGCCGCTATCGGCCATCAGGGTAGCGATGCGTTCTTTTTCGGCTTTCAGGGCCGAAGCGCTGAAACGGTCGCCCTCCCGGATGTAACTGTCCGGACGCGTATGCAGCACGATGCTGTCCAGACGGGCATCGTGATTCTTCATATATTCGATATCCGAAATTCGGGTACACGGGCCGTAAGTAACCCGATAGGCAATCTTGGCTTTGCGCGGATTGCGCTTCGCCGGAATCTCCTCATACGAAACCTTACCGTCAAAATACCCTTCGTCGGCCATCGCCACTTCGGCAGCCCGGCATCGCAGTACCGGATTTACCTGACTGATAACAATCGGTTCGCTCTTCAGCTTATTCCACAGCCAATGCCGGAAACCGGTCTCTTTCTCTGTATATAAACCGTTGTAAATCCAAAGGCCGAAAGGGAACGGCGACTGATGGTAGGCACTTCCCATCAGGGCGCTGTTTGGCAGCACCTCAAGCGTCTGCGCCACCGCCAACCGGATGGATTCGTCCACCGTATCGGTCATCACCTCATCCAGTTGCTTCACACCGCCATACAACGTTTCGCCCTCAGGCAGATGTCTGGTGGTTGAACAGGCGCACAGGAGCAGCGCCATACAGAGTAACTGAATCTTTCTCATTGGGGTGTGTTGTTTAAAGGGGCTGAAGGAGCTACTATTGCTGAAGGAGCTTCTGTTGCTTTAGTATTTATAGAGTCTATAGTTTCTATGGTTCTGTCTGCTTCTATAGCTCTATCCGCTTCCATCGCTTCTCTTTGCAGTTTCTGCATCATAGCGGCACGGGCTGCGGCACGTTTCTTGCTGGTTGGAATGAAAAGTTGCCAGAAGCGGAAGGCGCTGCGTTGCTGCACATAGCCCACGCCGGTTTCTACCACTTCGCCTTCAAGCACGCTTTGGTAATTCACTTTGCGGAACACGCGGGCATAGTGCGAACCGTCCTTATTGATCATCCATTCCATCGAAACGTCGTTAATGATGTTGGCATCATTTTGCCGGACTTCATCGCCCGTACTTACTTTGCCGCCCACGGTCACACGCATGCGGTCATTGAAGAGTTTCTGCGATACCGATACGCTGTAGTCCGTCTGCTGGACACCGGTTCCCGTAGCATCGTAGGTATCGATGCCGACGTTGATCTCCGTATGCTTCATCTTATTGGTCAGAAGGGATTCGATTTCCTTGTTGAGCAGACTGTTGAGTACCGCATTGGCCGATGCCATTCCTGCATTGCCGGACGATGCACTCGGACCTGAATACGTCTGCGCCACCAGAAGCAGCAGGGCCTGACGTGTCCGGTCCTCGTCGGTAAGCGTTGCCAGCTCGCTCTGGATAGCAGCATCATCGGGAGCCGAGCAGTCGAACTCGACATCCATATTCTCCAACGTTCCCCGGATAATTACCGACACTACGAACTTCACGACTCTGGCTCCGCTCGACACATCGTTGATGGTACACTTCACAGGCTGTGAAGCCGTCAGATACAGTTCCGGCTCATCGGGCACACCGCTCCAGCGCACATAGCCGTCTTTGTTCAGGGCAAACTCCTTGGTCATGGGCAGCATCGGCAGCTTGAAATTAATGTCGCCGCTTGCCACCTCGTAGGCACCCGTCAGACGTATCTTTCCGCTTTCATCAAGTCCTAACAGGAAGTCGCCACCACCCATCACCTGAATCCGGTCGTCGCTGCTGGTTGGCAGATACACCAGCACTTGTGTCGATTTGTCGATGCGTATCTTAAGGTTCACCTCCAGTTGCTGCGTTTCCTTCCGTTTCAGCGGTGGACGCACCTCTCCCGGCTCCAGAACAGGCAGTACAATCTCCTCGAAAGACTTGAACTCCACCAGATCGTTCAACTGGCTGCCGATGGCCAGATCATCGTTTTCATAATAATAGGTCAGATCACAGCCCGACGGAATCTGCAACTGTCCGTTAACTTTCAGGTCGTTCAGACGTCCCCTGACAGCTACGGCAGCCGTGAAAGGCAGTTTGCCGAAAAGGAACTGACCGCGCGTCCTGCGTCTGTTGTTCTTGAACAGACGTGTCTTATCGGCCGTTATCTGAAGGTCGATATCCGGATTCTGCATATCCCGTCGAAGATCCACCTTTCCATCCACGACAATCGGCTGTCTGGTTTCGGTCTCGAACCCGATGTGATCCAGGCTCAAAACACCGTCGCGATACACGATGCTGTCGGACGGCAGACCCAACGTCATGTCGCAGCCTTCGTACCATACATGGGCGCTGTCAAACCAAAGCGAAGCCACAAGCGCATTGAAGTCCACCGAATCGCAGTCCAGCACGGCGTGACCGTTCAGGAATCCGTCCAATGTCACACTCTGTGGCAGGAACTGATTGATGACGGCAAGCGGAAGCCTGGTCAGTTGGGCTTCTGCTTCAATCCGGTGTGCCATAGTGGCATCGAAAGTTGCTATCTGGAAGGTATCGGCCAGGATGGTACCCTGGGCCGAAATCAACTTCGACTGCAGGCGCGCTTTCGTGTTGACGGTATATGACAGGTTGGTAATCGTGTCCGGATACACCACATGAGCCAGATAATCGTAATCGCCGTCCTTCGGCACCAGATGGGCATCAATGTGTGCCAGACTGTGCTGATCGTAGCAAAGCGTATCGATGTCGGCATCCAGATGCAGACTGTCGCTGTTTATCAGCAGGACGTTAGCCTGATCGAAACTGACACCATAGTGCGCCAGCACGGGAATCAGCGGATTCTGTCGGTGCATGTTGACGTTGAACGTCAAATGCGGAATATACCGTTGCAGGGCGTTGATGTCGAAGGCCTTGTTAGTTGTCTGCACATCCAGTTCCCGGCTCACGCGGTCGGCTACTTCTGCCAGATGGTCAAGTCCGCAATCAGCCTCCAGATTCACCAGCGCATCGCCACCCTGAATGTTCAGTTTCAGCAACTGCGGCTCGCTGCGGAAATCGAGCATCACCGAATCGAAATTACCTACTTCGGGCACCGAAACCTGAATATCGCCCTTAGCCGACAGGGTATCGTTCAGGTACAGACCGGCCAGTTGCACATCGCCCTGAGCCAAAGTCATACCCGAGTGCAAATGCAGCCGATAGGCACCTTTCAGCAGCGAAGCCTCTACCGAAACATCCCGGAATGTATCGATGGAATGAACCGAATCGTTTTCCACGGTATAAACCAGACTGTCTAACCGCACCTCTGCCTGCAGACTGGTGCGCCGCTTTCCGAAATCAAAATACCTGCCGCTGGCAAGAGCATTCAGGTTAATATCCGACAACTCCGGACCCGTATAATAATCAGCCAGATTGAGATGTTGCACCGAAGCCTCCACATCGTAGGCATAAGTCTTTTCATCGAAGCCGCCTTCGGCCAGCACTACCGGCAGCGAATCGGTCTGCGACACCTCAATACGTCCGCGGTAAGCCGATTTCTGCTGTCTTCCTGCCAGATGCAGCCGGATCTGCCCGGGCAAATGATAGTCGCGCAAGTCGGGTGTCTGGTACAAAGCCGAAAGCAATGAATCGGCTTCACACAATGAGGCATCCAGACGGATATCGGCCTCACGACGTGCATGATCAAACGGATGCAGACTCGAACCGCACAGTTGCAGATCCACATAGTCGCCCACATGCAGCGCCGACGAGTCTATCCGGCAGGTATCGGGTGTTGCATAGGCCGACAGTTTCAACTCCGCTCCTGCTTCTTCCGGCCAGTATTGCCGGAGGTTCGGCAAGGCATCCGCAGCAATCAGCATCAGGTCGGAGCGCGACAGCACAGCTTGCAAGTTTGTCTTCACAAAACCACGCGAAGAGTCAATTAAAAATGCTAAATCCACATCCGCAGTTAATCCGACCCTCGACTCCGGTAATCCGACATTTAGCGTATCTATGTGTAAGAGGCTGTTTTCGAACATCCTGAACTGTTCGACATGTACTTGCAGGGAATCAAGGTTCCATCGGTCGTAGGTCACGAAACCATCCTTCAGATCCAGTTGCCGCACCTGTACCGACCAAGGGGCACTCTGTGTGGTATCCTCCTCTTGTTCCGAACCCTGATATGCTACCCGGACGGCAGGCGTCCGCAGCAGGACATCGTCCACCAGCACTAACTGTTTTTCCAGATCAAGCCGGAACTGACGGACCGTCAATGAATCAAGCGAGGCATTCAGGTCCAACCCGGACACGAAGCTAGAATCGATGCGGCTCACCACACCGTCCACCTCCAGACTGTTCACCACCCAAAAGGGCTGTTCCTCTCGGGGATAATCGTCCAATCCAGTACGAAGCCGGTGCACATACGCCAGCGTGTCGCCCGAAACCGCAGACCGTACCAACACGTCACGCAACTCAATTTGCAGCGGATAACGCAAACGGATACGACCTACATTCAGACTCATGTCGGGAAGCATGGCGCTTACAACAGGAACACCCCTTCGGACAATCATGTCCTGAACCAACGGCACATACAGGAGTGCCGGTACCAGAAGTACCAGCAGCACCAATACGAGGATGCAGACTCCTATAATCTTGAAAAGCCGTTTCATGACGCGCAAAAATAGCCAAAAAACACAGTTTTTCCAAATAATTTATCGGAAATCGTACCGACCTTGCCAAAATTTCACACATTTGTCCGACAAAAAGTCTGAATTCGGGTGTTTGGCACGGCTTTTGAAGTAATGCGTATAGGGGAAGTTGGAGAGTGTAAAGTGGAGAGTGTAAAGAGTAATGTGTAAAGAAAAATCGAATGTTTCATTTTAAAAATATATAACCTATGACAAACAACACCAACAATCAGCAGCAAGGCGAGAAGGCGCTCGATAAGTTTGCGCTTAATCTCTGCCAACGGGCACGCGAAGGAAAGCTCGATCCGGTCATCGGCCGCGACGAGGAAATCCGGCGTGTGCTACAGATTCTGAGCCGGCGGACAAAGAACAACCCAGTTCTTATCGGCGAACCCGGTACAGGTAAGACAGCCATTGCCGAAGGCTTGGCACAGCGAATTGTGCGCGGCGACGTGCCCGAGAACCTGAAGTCCAAACAGCTTTACAGCCTCGACATGGGCGCACTTGTGGCTGGCGCGATGTACAAAGGCGAATTTGAGGAACGTCTCAAAAACGTCATCAAGGAAGTGCAGGAATCAGATGGCGAGATCATTCTCTTCATCGACGAGATCCACACCCTGGTTGGTGCCGGCGGCGGTAGCGGCAGTATGGATGCTGCCAATATCCTGAAGCCTGCTCTGGCTCGTGGCGAACTGCGTGCCATCGGCGCCACTACCCTCGACGAGTACCAGAAGTACTTTGAGACCGACAAGGCCCTTGAACGCCGATTCCAGAAAGTAATGGTCGATGAACCGGACGAGGCTTCGGCCATAGCCATTCTGCGTGGTTTGAAGGAACGCTACGAAAATCATCACAAGATCCGCATCAAGGACGAAGCCGTGATTCAGGCTGTCCGGCTTTCAACGCGTTACATCACCGACCGTTTCCTGCCCGATAAGGCCATCGACCTTATCGACGAGGCTTCGGCCAAACTGCGCATGGAACACGACAGCGAGCCGCAGGCCCTCGATGAGATTCATCGTCAGATCATGCAGTACGAAATTGAGCGCGAGGCCATCAAGCGCGAGAACGACAAGCCGAAGCTCTCTGTCCTCGAAGATAAGATCAATGCACTGAAGACCGACGAGAAGCGTCTGCGTAAACAGTGGGAAGAGGAAAAGGCCCGTATCAACCGGATTCAGCAGACCAAGATCGACATCGAGCAACTGAAGTTCCAGGCCGAACAGGCCAAGCAGCAGGGCGATTATGCACGCGTGGCCAAGATCCAGTACGAAACGATTCCTGCCAAGGAGAAGGAAATTGAGGATCTGACCCGTCTGGGAGCTTCCGAGGAGAATGCACTCATCCGCGAAGAAGTTACTGCCGAAGATATTGCCGAGGTTGTGGCACGCTGGACCGGCATTCCAGTTGCCAAGATGCTCACCTCCGAACGCGATAAACTGGTTCACCTTGAGGAGGAACTGCACCGTCGCGTAGTGGGTCAGGAAGATGCCATCTGTGCCGTAGCCAACGCCATCCGTCGTAACCGTGCCGGATTGAGCGACCCGAACCGGCCTATCGGCTCGTTCCTCTTCCTGGGACAGACAGGTGTCGGCAAAACCGAGCTGGCAAAGGCTTTGGCCGAATTCCTCTTCGACGATGAACGGATGCTGACACGCATCGATATGTCGGAGTATCAGGAAAAGTTCAGTACCACCCGTCTGTTCGGTGCGCCTCCAGGATACGTTGGTTATGAGGAAGGCGGACAGCTCACAGAGGCCGTCCGGCGGAAACCATACAGTGTCGTGCTGTTCGATGAGGTCGAAAAGGCGCATCCGGATGTATTCAACACACTCCTGCAGGTGCTCGACGAAGGACACATGACCGACGGCAAAGGACGTCTGGTGAACTTCAAGAACACGGTCATCATCATGACCTCCAACCTGGCCGAAAACCAGTTGCGGCAGTTTATGCGACAGGAGTTCCTGAACCGTATCGACGAGATTGTGAACTTCCAGGCTCTCACCGAACAGGATATCCGCAAGGTGGTCGACATCCAGCTTGACCGATGCTACAAGCTTATGAAGGACAACGACATTACCCTTCAGGTTACCGACGATGCACGTCGCTTCCTGGCTCACGCCGGCTTTGATCCGCAGTTCGGCGCCCGTCCTGTAAAGCGTGCCATCCAGCATCATGTCCTCAACGAACTCTCGAAGGCTCTGCTTGGCGGACGCATCGACCGCACCCGTCCTATTATTGTGGACAAGGATCCTGAAGAGGAGAAGCTTGCCTTCCGGAATTAACCGCTATATTCCTATTAAATGGGTAGTCATTTTGCAAAAAGTGGCTACCCTTTTTATTTTTTCAGGTTATTTCGGCCATTATTCCGCAAAATTCTGTATCTTTGCACCCAAAATACTGAAAAAACAGAATTCATGGAAACAAAGTTACCCGAAAATGCGATGCGCCCCCTGAAACCGGGCGAAACGTACGAACCCCTGATGCCTGCCAAGGCGAATCCCAAGGAAGTCACCGCCTGGTCGGTGGTTTGGGGTCTGCTGATGGCTGTCATCTTCAGTGCAGCTACCGCCTATCTCGGACTAAAAGTCGGACAGGTCTTCGAGGCTGCCATCCCCATCACCATTATTGCCGTTGGTCTGGCAAGTGCTACCAAGCGCAAGGATCCTTTGGGCGAGAATGTCATCATCCAGTCCATCGGCGCCTGCTCGGGCATGATTGTTGCCGGAGCCATTTTTACGCTGCCTGCCCTGTACATTCTCGACAGTAAGTTCCCCGACGCCGAAATCAGCGTCAGCTTCATCGAGGTT
>JAGBQS010000113.1 GCA_017632695.1 Bacteroidales bacterium | reverse complement strand
TGAAGAAGGCTGACAGACGGATGCGGACCATAGCAGGACGACTGCTGCGAGAACTTCAGCGTCTTCTTCCAGTGCAAAACGATTATCAAGAACAGATTGACGTCTGCATGAAGTTTGTCAATGGAGAGAAGATTGACGGTCACAAGATTTATTCAATCCACGAGCCAGATGTCCAATGCATCAGCAAAGGCAAGGACTACAAGAAGTATGAATTCGGCAACAAGGCTTCCATCGTCCGTCTGTGGAATGGTCTTATCATCGGAGCCTTGTCATTCCGAAATGAGTATGATGGTCATACTATTGACAAAGCCATGGAACAGGTCCGACGTATATATGGCAGAGCAATAAAATTCATTGCCGGAGATCGAGGCTACCGAGGTCAGGACCATTGTGGAGATGCAAAGGTACTGATTCCAAGTGTCCCAAAGAAGTCAGATTCTCTTTATGTCAGGACTAAGAAACATGAACTTTTCCGGAAAAGGGCTGGTATAGAGCCTGTAATCGGTCATTGTAAAAGTGACCACCGCTTGAGCAGAAACTTTTATAAGGGTCTCTTTGGGGACTCTATCAATGTCATGCTTGCAGCTGCCGCTTTTAACTTCAAAAGAGTTATGAGGACTCTTTTGTGCCTTTTGGAAAGGCTAGCCTCTTTGGAAATTTTGAATCAAAATAGGCTTGAAAAACAGTCTTTGTTCTTAGCAAATTCTCGCTATGCATATGCATGAACGGGAAAGACGGCTTTATGAGGGACGACTAAATAGAGTCCTATTTCAATTTACAACATAAGTCATACTAAAAACAAACCGAATGAAACTGATATTCTACGGCATCATCATACTGACAGCACTCATTGCTATCGTAATCTTCGATCAGGTTGTGTACTGGACCAGCCGGCTGCTAACCGGTAGGGAAACAGCGCAGCTGGTGCGTTGCTGCCTGACCGGCCTGCTGGTTCTGGTATTAGTGGTCAGCGCAACGTGGGGGCATTTTGTGACCCGCTACCAACTGGACATAAAACACGTTGACGTCGTTTCGGAAAAACTGCCAGCCGCCTTCGACGGATACCGGATTGTACAACTCTCCGACCTGCATCTGGATTGGTTCGATACGGAACGGGGACACCGTTTCATCGAGGAAATGACTGACAGCATCGAAACCATCCGTCCGGACCTGATTGTGTTTACCGGTGATATTGTCAGCGGACAGTCGAACGAAGCAGACTCATTCATTCCTTCGCTCCAAAGACTCGGGTCAATCGGCATTCCGGTCTATTCCATCCTGGGCAACCACGACTACGCAGACTATACCCGGATGTCGCCCCGTCAGAAACTTGAAGACGTGAACCGGCTTTGTGCCTTGCAGGAGGAAGCAGGCTGGCACATGCTCTGTAATAAAGGTGTATGGATTGAAAAAGACAGTTCAAGAATTCTCCTATTAGGGGTTGAGAATATCGGCGAGCCTCCGTTCTCGACCTATGGCGACCTGAAAAAAGCGTTTAAGAGCCTGACATCCGAAAATGACAGCATCGGAAAGAAAGACAGTATCGGTCAGGAAACGGCTGCTTCCTTCAAAATCCTGCTGAGTCACAATCCAACCCATTGGCGAAAGGAAATCTTACCGGCGACCGACATTGACCTCATGCTGGCCGGACATACTCATGCCGTCCAGATTCAAGTCGGCAACTGGAGTCCCGCCCAATGGAAATATCCGGAATGGAGCGGATTATACGAAGACGGCGGACAGCAACTCTATGTAAATACCGGTATGGGCGGCGTGGGCATACCCGTACGCATCGGCGTGAAGCCCGAAGTAACCGTGCTGACCCTGCGTCGGAAATGATCAAAGGCTCAATAGCGCCATCGCTTGCGCCCCGAAATGATTACCGCTTCCAGCGGTCATGAGTCCACAGCCACAGTTCCGGATGTTCCCTTACATCCTGTTCAAAACGGCGGAAATATTCATCGGTATAGGCAAACTCGGAAGCATCCGGATCGACGGCTCCGGTATCAAGCCGCTGCATCGTAATCACATAGCGTCCGCGTTCCGGTCGGGTCATTTTACAATAAAAGAACGACATGTTCAGCTTGCGTCCCAATTGTTCGGAACCTGTAAATACCTTGGTCTCGTTGCCCAAGAACTGAAGGGTATGATGTACGTTCTGCTTTTTGGGAAGCTGGTCGGCAATACAGCCGAACGCAAAATGATTCTCCTGACGGATAGTCATCAGTTTCCGAAGCGTTTCCTTCATCTTGATATTGACAGCTCCGAAACGGCTGCGGTTCTCCAGGAACCAGCGGTCGAACACCTTATTGCGCATAGGATGGTAAATCTGGCACTCGCCGTAACCGTTCAGCAGCAACGGTAGCGCAATCAGCCACTCCCAGTTGCCGAAGTGCGACAGGTAGCAAAGCGCAAAGTCGTGATCCCTAAGCGATGCCTCGACCTCCTCCAGATTCACATATTCCACACGACGCAGAATCTCATCGGCAGAAATGCTGTGTACCTTGACAATCTCGACAGCCAGATCGCTCATATAATGATAGAAGTTCCGTTCGATGGAAAGCCGTTCGGCCTCTGTCTTGTCGGGGAAACACAGTTGGAGGTTCTTCCGAACCACCTTGCGCCGATAGCGGGCCACATGATACACCAGCGGATAAACCACCCAGTCGCTGATCTTGTAATGAACCGCCATAGGCAGACGGGACAATCCGTTCAGTACTGCCACTCCTATCCTACTGAAAAACTTGCTTGTTTTGCTTTGCGCCATAGTTAAACACTATTACAAGTGAGTTTATTTTGCATTTTGTTTACACTCCCAAACCTCGAAGGTCATCGGATAATCGTTCTGTTCATCGGCTGCAACCTCTTCGCTGTAAACGAGGCTGCAACCGACAGGCACGGGCGGGACGGTTGTATCAAACTCTTCGATTGTAGTATGGACACGTGTAATATAGTAACGAGAGGCCTTCGGCCAGGCCTGGTTGTAGATCTGTCCGCCGCCTATGACAAAAGCATCTTCGGGTGCCTGTCTCAAGGCTTCGTCGAGCGATTCGCAGACCTCGATACTGGCTTGCGGCTTGCCCTCGTCAACAGCCTTCAGGTTGGCAAGACCCATCTTCTGAAGCACATCTTCCGAAATCTGGAAATCGGGATTACGGCTTATGACAATGTTGCGGCGTCCCGGCAGCGGACGACCGATGGACTCAAACGTCTTGCGTCCCATAATAATGGCATGCCCCATGGTGGTCTTCCGGAAATACTTCAGGTCGGCACCCAGATGCCAGGGCATTTCACCCTTGTTGCCTATCACGTTGTTTTCGCTTGCAGCTACGATGATATTCATATTTTTGAGGTTGTGAGGTTTTGAGGTTCTTCGCCTTACGGCTCAGGCGAACAAGTTCGGAAGTAAGGTTCTTATTCAATATAAAGTACGAGTCCTTTCAGGTACTCGCCTTCGGGATGATAGATGTTAATCGGATGATCGGCTGGCTGGTGCAACTGGTGCAGAATGCGCACACGGCGGCCGGTC
>JAGBQS010000010.1 GCA_017632695.1 Bacteroidales bacterium | reverse complement strand
TATGCCCTTGTCGATCAGCACTACCGGTTCGCCGCAAACCTTTTCGGTCTTCAGATCGAACTCACGGCCCCAAATGGCACGGTGTCCGGGATATTCGGCCGGATAGGCAGGCTCATCGTTGTTCACGATATAGCACTTTCCGTCAGCATCGAACAGCATAGAAGGATCGATTCCATGGACCTCAGGCACAGAAATCGGATCACTCCAGCCTTCGTACGGGTTCTGCGACTTGAAAATCACATTTCCGCCGCCCGTTACAATCGTAACAATCAGATAAAAGGTATTGTTTGCAGCACAATATTTCATATCAGGAGCAAAAACTCCACCCGAAACAGGATCTCCGGTCTTGAACAGGGCCTGCGACGGACGGTTAATGACGTATCCGCAGAAATCCCAGTCAATAAGGTCCTTACTATGCCAGACAGGGATACCCGGCCAGTAACAGAAAGAACTGTTTGCCATGTAGAAATCCTCTCCCTTACGACAGATTGTCGGATCCGGGTTGGTACCTGATATTATCGGATTAAGGTACTGGGTCTGCGCGTCAAAAGGCTGGTTATAGCGGGCATCCTGACCGGCGTACGAAAACGATTCGAAAAGCGGTTTCGGATACTCTATCCCCTCGCTGCCGCATGAAGCGAACAGAGCGACGGTGGCAAAAGCTGTAAGGCAATTAAATAGTTTCATGTGTCTATGATGTAATGATTGCGCTATGAGTTTTCAGTTTTCCGGCGCAAAGATATTGATAATAATGTACACGCGCAAGGCTTTGTTTCGAATCCGAAACATCTTGTTTCATTTTTAAAAATTAAATTACATTTTCAGTATTTCATGTATCAGTCAACGGGTTATATCCCTATTACAGCTCATGCAAAGGCAACTCTGCGTTTTTGTAACATTTATACATTGCATATGATGTTTTTTATCATATGTTTCAAAATTGATATGAATTGTTACTTTTTTTAAAGTGTAATATTAATAAAACACGTACCTTTGCCGCGCAAACATGAAAAAAAGTCTGAAAACGAATCACAAAATACCAACCAAATGAAAACAAGACAGAACCAAACATCGTTGACGAGCAAGGCGAGCCTCCGTTACGGACTGGCAGCGGCTTTCCTGCTTTCGGTGGCAGGTTGGGGTACAAGTTGTAAGGACACTTACGACCTGGACGAAAAACTGCCGTCGAATTTCGGTTCAAACCTGATGACCTATCTCGAGCGCAACAACTACGAGAACTACAGTCAGCTGGTAAAGGACCTTGGTTATGAAGAAGCACTTTCGGGTGTTTCACTGAAAACCCTTTTTGCCGCCGACGACGACGCTTTCGAGCGCTTCTACGCCAACAACAGTTGGGGTGTTCACGAGTATGCCGATCTTACCACAGCTCAGAAAAAGATGCTGCTCTACAGCTCAATGCTCGACAACTCCCTGCAGATCATGAACCTCTCGAGTACCACAGGAACATCAGGCGTGACCGAGGGCAACTGTATGCGACGCCAGACATCGGCTTCGGTATACGACAGCGTGCCGATCATTACGCCGGACCAGATGCCGGACAATGCCGACGCCTGGAAGTACTACCGTGAGAACAACAAGACCCTGGTCTGCATGAAGGACATGAGCGAAGTACCGATGACCATCTTTGTGGAAAAGTTCCTCAAGAACAACAAAATTACCAACGAAGACCTGAACTTCATTTTCAATAACGAAATCAACCGTCAGGCAGGCGATGCCCACATCAACGGCATCCAGGTCAAGAACGGAAATATCCGTTCGGCCAACGGCTTCATCCACGAAATGGCTGAAGTGATTACCCCGCTGGAGAATATGGCTGAGATTCTGCGCAAGAAACAGAACACCCATCTTTACAGCCGCATGCTCGACCGTTTCAGCGTACCGTACTACGCAGGCCGTTCTGCCACCAATGCATACAATCTGGAATACGGCACCAGCGTAGACTCGGTATTCCAATGGCGTTACCTCAGCAAACGCAGCCAAGGCGGTGCCGTCTTCAATACGCTGCTGGACAATACCGTTTACGACGAGGACGAAATTCTGAAATTCGACCCGGGTTGGAACGCCTTCTTCAGCGATGACCCGAATGCACTGTCGAACACCGTTGCCCTTCAGGAAAACATGGGCGTCATGCTGGTTCCGAGCGACGAGGCTCTGGAAGCATACTTCAACGACGGTGCCGGCAAGGTACTGAAAGACAACTTCGGCAATTGGGAAAATGTACCGAACAACGTAATCGCCGAACTCATTAATAATAATATGCTCAATTCCTGGATCAATTCGGTTCCATCGAAGTTCGACGGAATCGTTAACTCCAATCAGGACAACATGGGCATCAAGATCAACGATGTGGACAGCGTATGGCTGGGCTGTAACGGCGCCATCTACCTGACCAACAAGGTCTTCTCGCCTACCTCGTACGTGAGCGTAAGCTTCCCTGCACTGGTTAGCGAAAATATGAACATCATCCGCTGGGCTATCAGCCAGCTGGAATACCGCTCGTACCTGAACTCTTTGGACAGCTACTACAGCCTGTTCATCCCGAACAACAACGCATTGCTGTCATACATCGACCCGGTATCGTACGGTGAGACCCAGACACAAATCTGGCAGTTCCATTACGATAAAGAAGCAGCCGACGAGAGTCAGCGCGTGTGGGCTTCCGTTTGGACCTACGACATTGCCACAAGTACTATCGGTGACTCGTTAAGGAAGGAAACCGGTTCGGGAACCCTGCTGGACCGTCTGGAGGACGTACTCGACAACCACATCGTGGTGGGCAGCAAGGAAACAGGCGGCATCGAGAACGGACATGAGTACTACCGCACCAAGAACGGCGGCGTTGTCCGGGTTAAACGCGTGGGCAACGACTTCTATGCACAGGGAACCTTGCAGCGCGATTTGGATCAGTGGATCAAAGTCGTTATGATTTACGACGAGAGCAAGGACGGTAACGGTAAGACCTACATCCTGGATGATCAGCCGCTGCTGACAACGAACCGCTCCGTATTCGACATTCTGGAGAATACGCCGGAATTCAGTGAGTTCTACAAGCTGCTGTCCGGTTCAGAGTTGCTCGAAACTTCCAGAAACGGTGCTACCGCCGGCTCACTGGCTGGTAATGTAGCCTCGTTCAACAACTTCCACTACACGGTTTACGTACCTTCGAACGAGAGTCTGCGCGATCTGATCCAATCCGGTCAGCTCGACACCTGGGAACGGCTGGAAGAACTTTACAACGCCGAAGCCCTGACCGACTCGGCATACGATGCCCGCAAAGCAGCGTTGAACGCGTTCCTGCGCTACCATATTCAGGACAACAGTCTGATTATCGGTATGGATTACTCGAACGAGGGCGGTTCCGACACCTTCGACCGCACCTACGAAACCGCTACCGGTTACTTTACCGACGAGGAGAAGAAGAACTATAAGTTCCACTCGATAGAGGTAGCCGTCACTCCTACTACTATTACGGTTACCGACGGCAAGGGCAACCAGCGTCACGTACTGACAGATGACGACCGCCTTTACAACCAGACTGCACGCGAATACCAGCTGCTGTACGGCAATACGCTTTCAGCCTCTTCGTTCGCTGTGGTTCATGCCATCGACGGCCCACTGTTTTTCGAGAAAAAGGTTATTAAATACAAAACATAAAATAAGACAGACATCATGAATAAGAAATATATTTTATCTTTTGTATTTGCAAGTGTTACGTGCCTGACTACATGGGCACAGCAGGCTGGCGACGTGATTTCGGGTACCATCTCCGATGACTTCGATGTGTTGGCCGGCGTACACGTTGTGGAAATCAACAAGGATGACCGTGTCATGGCTTCGGGCATTACCGATATCAACGGTAACTTCTCGTTTGCCATCCGTAATCCTCAGGACCGACTGAAGATTACATATATAGGTATGAAGACCAAGATCATTCCGATCAAGGGTCTGACATACAAGATTCAACTGGAGCAGGACAACCATGAGCTTCAGGAAGTAGTGGTTTCGCAGAAGCGCCGTACACAGACTTCCGGTCTCGACATTCCGCAGACTGAGGTTTCGCAGGCTTCGCAGACCATTTCGGCTCAGGAGTTTGAAGGTATGCCTATCACCACCATCGACGAAGCCCTCCAGGGCCGTATTGCAGGTTTGGACATCGTGCTTTCGAGCGGTAACCTGGGTGCCGGAACCTCTATGCGTCTGCGTGGTGTAAGCTCCATTAACGGCAACACAGAACCGCTGGTAGTTGTGGACGGCAACGTATTCGAGTCCGACTACAACAAGGACTTCGACTTTGCCAATGCAACCGAAGACAAGTTCGCAGAACTGCTGCAGGTAAACCCGGAGGATATCGAGAGCATCACCGTTCTGAAAGATGCCGCCGCTACCGCTATCTGGGGTTCACAGGGTGCCAACGGTGTTATTGAAATCAAGACAAAGCGCGGTTCACGCGGTGCCACAAAGGTAACCTATACCTATCGTGCCAACGTCACCTACCAGCCGACCGGCACCAAGATGATGAACGGCGGTCAGTACACCATGTACCTGAAGGAAGCCTACTTCAACCCGCGTCTGTCGGACGATGCAGCAGCCATCGAGGAAATCTCCTATCTGCACTCGGATGCCCAGTTCAGCGAATGGCGCATGTACGACAACAACACGGATTGGATTGACGAAGTTACACAGGTCGGTCTGGAACAGAAGCACTTCCTCAGTCTGACCGGCGGTGGCGAAAAGGCCAACTTCCGCGTATCAGCAGGTTATGATCACCAGACAGGCTCGGTCATCGAACAGGTTCTGGACCGCTTCACCTCACGTACGGCTTTGGATTACTTCATCTCAAACCGTATCAAGGTGACCACCAACTTCAACTTCACCTACACGAACAACAATAAGAACTACGAGCCTACCCTTAACAACAACCGCTACAGTCTGTTGGCTCTCGCCTACGTAAAGATGCCGAACCTGGCAGTTTACGAGGAGGATGAAAACGGATCGACCGGCGAGTTCTACCATGTGAAGAATTCGGCTTCATCGCAGTTCGACAACGATCAGAAGATCTACCCGAACCCCGTTGCCCTGGCCAAAGAAGCCAAAAACAACGAGAAGACCTTTAACATCCAGCCGGAATTCATCCTTCAGTATGACCTGCTTGGCATTGATTACGATGAAACCCGACTGAAATACGACGGCAAGATCAACTTCTCGATCTTCAATAAGTACAACGACACGTTCTACCCGACAAGTCTGGTAAGCAAGGACTGGTCGGACACGAACAACAACCGGGCCTATAACAACTCGTACAAGTCGTTTGCCGTTACAACCACCCACACGCTCACCTTTACTCCGGTATTCAGCAACACCGATCATTCGCTCATGGCGATGGGTCGCTTCCAGCTGACTTCCGGCGAATCCCGCGGACAGTCTCAGAGCGTTTACGGTCTGCCTTCCGGCATCAGTTCTCCTACAGCTGACGGCGTAATCGGATCGGACTTCAGCACTTCGGCCTCCGAGTGGAAGAGCCTTTACCTGACTGCTTCGTTGCACTATGCCTACAAAGGCCGCTACATTGTGGATCTTACCTACCGTCGTGACGGTTCGACCAAATTCGGCAAGGATAGCCGTTGGGGCAACTTCCCCGGCGTTTCGTTCCGCTGGAACATCAGCGACGAACCGTTTATGGACTGGTCGGACAAATGGCTTTCCATGTTGTCAATCCGTCCGGGTTGGGGTATTGTAGGTAACCAGCCGATGCAGGAGAACCTCTTCTTTGCCAAGTATGCCAACACCAGCGGATACATGAACCATACGGCCATTTATCCTTCGAATATCGCTCTGAACAGTCTGAAGTGGGAAGAGAAGGAATCGTACAACATCGGTATTGACCTCGGTTTCCTGAACGACAAGATCACTGCCGACGTGAACGTCTATAAACAGAAGACCAGCGACCTGCTGATGATGAACTACCAGATTCCGGGATCGTCAGGCTTCGGTTCACTTACCTACAAGAATGCCGGCGACATGAACAACGTGGGCTGGGAATTGAACGTTAACACCAACAAGCTCATCAAGTGGGGCAGCAAGAAGAACAAATGGGGTCTGGATCTGAACCTCACGTTTGCCAACAACAAGAACGAGCTGGTTAAGATGGACAAGACCATCCTCGAAAGCCTGAACGGTGATTTCAACTACAACAACGGCAGTTACCTGACCCGCGTTCAGCTGAACAACGCCTTCGGTTCCATTTACGGATTCCGCTACAAGGGTGTTTACCAGTATTCGACCTACACTCCTGAGGAAGTTCAGGGCGTAAGCGGTCCGAATGCACCTGTGGTACGCAATGCCGAAGGCCAGGTTGTTCTGGATGAAAACGGTGCCACCAAACCGATGTATTTTGCCTACGGAACCTCTTCGGAATATAAGTTTACCGGCGGTGATGCCATCTATGAGGATATCAATCACGACGGTAACATCAACGAGCTCGATATCGTTTACTTAGGTTCTTCACTGCCTAAGCTGACGGGCGGTTTCGGCTTCAAGATTTCGTGGGGACGTCTGAGTTGGAATAACCAGTTCAACTTCCGTTACGGCAACAAGATCATCAACAGCGCCCGCATGTCGGCCGAATCGATGTATAACAACAACAACCAGTCGAGGGCTGTAAACTGGCGCTGGCGCGTGGAAGGCGATATTACCGAGATTCCTCGTGCAGCATACCAGTACGGCTACAACTACCTGGGTTCGGACCGCTTCGTGGAGGACGGCTCCTTCCTGCGACTGAATTACTCAAGCCTGAACTATTCAATTGATCCGAAGATTACCAAGAGATGGGGCCTGAGTCAGGTCAGCTTCTTCATTTCGGGTTCGAATGTATTCTGCCTTACCAAGTATTCAGGTGCCGACCCGGAAGTTAACTACGGCGGTTACGGCGTTGTATACGATAATGCCAAGACTCCGCGTGCACGGAGCTTCTCAGCAGGCGCAACCATACAATTCTAAGTTGAAAGATAAAAGCTGAAAGTTATGAAGAAATCATTATTATACATTTCATTGTTAGCTGGTCTTTCACTCGGAACCAGCTGCGACGACTTCCTGGAAGTTAAACCGCTCAATGAGATCGTTGCCGACAACTACTGGACAGAGAAGACCGACGTTGAGAGCGTCATCTACTCCTGCTATTCCGGTATGGAAGCCGACGATTTCATGCAGAGACTGTTTGTCTGGGGCGAAATGAGATCGGACAACATCACAACCTCGACCTCGACTACCTACGCCTTCCAGCAGATTCTTGCCGAAAATATTCTGGAAACCAACGCCTATGTCCAGTGGCAAAGCATCTATCAGGTTATCAACCGATGCAATACTGTGATTTATTTTGCCCCGCAAGTTGTGGAAAAGGATCCGAACTATACGGAAAGCGAAATGAAAGCCAATATTGCCGAAGCAACCTGGATCAGAACATTCTGCTACTTCACCCTGCTGCGTACTTTCCGCGATGTTCCCTATTCGACCAAGCCTTCATTGAACGACAATGACATTGAAGGTGACTATCGCCTGAAACCGACTCCGTTCTATACGCTTATCGACACACTGATTGCCGATATGGAGGCCGTTAAAAACGATGCCCTCAAGCTTTACCCGGAAGAGGTTTCAACCGGTACGGCAGCCAACACCAGCCGTATCACCACCTGTGCCATGTATGCCCTGCTGGCCGACCTTTACCTCTGGAAGCAGGATTACCAGAAGTGCATCGACTACTGCGACCTGGTCATGGACTACAAGATGGAACGCTATGAGGAATTGAAGGCCGAATATCCTGAAGAAGCAGCCGACATCGATCTGTACTTCGACAAATATCCGTTGCTGATGGAACAGCCAAGCGGCAATACCGTGGGCTCGGCATACAACGAAATTTTCGGAACCGGCAACTCGTTCGAGTCGATTATGGAACTGTACTTCGAGAACAACCAGTCACAGGCCAACAGTCTGGTCAGCACCTTCTACGGCACGTCATCGCAGGTGGGCAACTGCTGCGCTTACGCCGAGCTGATGACAGGCGTTTACGAAGGAACCGGTACCACCTTCAAGGCAACCGACTACCGTGCTGCCGAGTACATCCAGGATATGGGTTCTCAGTATGCCATCCGCAAATACCTGCGCCAGATGGTACAGATTACTCCGAGCCGCACTTCCGGAACGGCTCCGACCGTTTCACAGTCGCTGCGCTCTACCAATTTTGCCAACTGGATTCTGTACCGTCTGACAGACATAATGCTGATGAAGGCTGAGGCAGAAATTGAATTGGGCAGCACAGAGCAGCTGGATGATGCCTTCGAGCTGATTTCGGCCGTTTATAACCGTGCCAACAATCTGAATGCAACCAGTTCAGACTGTCTGAAGAAAGACGACTACATGGGCAAAGCCCTGATGCGTCAGTTGGTACTCGACGAGCGCCATCGCGAACTGATGTTCGAGGGTAAGCGCTGGTTCGATCTGGTTCGCTACAGCCTCCGCACCGGCAACAACACAGCATTGGTTGAGGCCGTTATCGGCAAGCAGCGCGAAAAGCAGAGTGCCACCCGCGTAAAGCTCGCATCTCAGGATGCCTTGTTCTGGCCGTATGCCAAGAGAGAACTGGATGCCAACCCGAACCTTACCCAAAATGCGGCATATATCACATCTGAAACCAGCGAAAAGTAAAGAACTGCTATGAAAAAGTTATTTTATATCCTGTTATCCCTCTCGATGACCCTGTCGTTTACCAACTGTGTTGATAACGACCCGGAAGGTGATTCCTACTATACCTTTACCGGTGAGATGGTGACCGACTATCTCCAGAACCGCAACGAGAACTTCTCAGAGTTCATCGGTATTCTGGAACGTGCAGAACTGTGGGATCTGCTTTCAACGTATGGTACTTTTACTTGTTTCGCTCCAACCAACGAAGCTATTGAGAAGTACCTCAAGGAACACGGACTGCAGACGGTTGACGACCTGAACGATGCCGAATGCGACACCCTGGCGTGGACCCATTTGCTGAAATCGGCTTACTTTACCACCGACCTGGGCGAAGGCTCTCTGCCGTCAACGAACATGAACGAACGTTACCTCACCCTGACCTGCGACACTTCGAGCAACAGCGGAAACGTTGTGTACCGCATCAACGGTGCAGAGATGATTGTCCGCGATGACTCTGTAGAGAATGGCGTAGTTCATGTGGTGAACGAAGTGCTTCAGTCTTCGTCGGTTCTGATCGGCGAGCTGGTTTGCAATGACCCGAACCTCTCCATTTTCGGACAGGCCCTGATTGCAACCGGTCTGGCAGACTCGCTGGAAGCTTACATTGACGAGAAATACACCGTTTCGCCCGACTCTTCGTCGGTCAACTCTTCGTCGCAGCACCACCGCACTTTCGGTAACAACAACGTTTTCTGGCGCTACCCGTCACAACGTATCAGGAAGTTCACGATATTTGCCGAAACGGACGAAGTCTTCAACCAGGCGAACATTCACAATCTGGAAGAACTTACCGCCTATGCCAAGAAGGTGTATGACAATACCTACCCGAAGGATGCCGGCAAGTATGACGACGATCCGACCAACCGCCGGAACCCGCTGAACCGATTTGTGGCTTACCATATTCTGGACCGCTATGCTTCGTACAGTGAGATGACCGTCAGCGAGGCCGTGTTCAACTGCCGCCAGTACTTCCTGACGAACCTGCAGGATATCCAGGAGTTCTACGAAACCCTGTGTCCGTACACTATTATGAAAATCTGCGACGCTGCCGGTAACAAGTACATCAACCGCCGCGGTGTAGGTATCCGATACAACGTAGTAGGCTCGAAGATCCTGAGCCCGTCTGAATCGAAGGCGATCTATAACAACTACAGCGACTCTCCTAACGGTATCTATTACTACATCGACCGCGTCCTGACCTATAATAAGGAGGAAACCATCGATAAGGTACTGAACATCCGTATGCGAATTGATGCCACGACACTGAGCCCTGACTTCATGAATGCCGGTGCCCGTAACATCAACCCAAGCTCATTCGGTGACGGTATTACCCACCTGATGACAGGTTTCAAGCCCGGATTCACCAAGAACTTCATCTTCTCGGAAGACACTTTCTTCGGCGTTCACAACCGTTTCTGGTGCAACTCGTGGGAAGCTGACATGTGTGCATGTCTGGATAACTTCGACATCAAGTTCCGAATCCCGCCCGTACCTGCAGGACAGACCTACGAGATCCGTCTGGGTTATGTTTCGGGTGTGAACCGAACCGTCGTACAGGTTTATCTGGATGACAACCTGACAGGCGACATTCCTTGCGGTATCCCGGTTGACTTGCGTAAGTATGCTACCAGCTATGGCTGGCAGTCGGACGCCGAGTTGGTAACGGAAGAAGCCATCGAGGCCAACGACAAGGCCCTACGCAACAACGGATACATGAAGGCCTACGACTCGTTCACCTTCCCGAGCGGCGATGTTCCGCGAGATGCCGTTCAGTGTATCCGCCGAATCCTGGCTACCAAGTATCTGGAGGAAGAGCATGACTACTACATCCGCCTCCGTCAGGTATTGGACAACCAAGCCGAGATGAGTCTTGACTATATCGAACTCGTACCTAAGAGTGTTTACGAGGGAACCGTAGCCGAAGACAGGCACTAATCTCTTGAGTTTTTCGTTACCACGATATCACGATTTAAGTTTAAGAAAATGAAAAAACTTTGTTACCTAATATTCGGCTTGGCATTGGTTGCCTGTCAGGATGACTGGAAAGATCATTACGATCAGACGGCCGACACGCCTTATGGCAATGCCAACCTCTACGAAGTAATCGGAGAACAACCGGAATTGAGCGACTTCTGCGAGATTCTGGACTCCGTAAGATTGTTTGCCAACAACCGCATCACAAGCATCCATTACAGCGAGATGCTGAGCGAAGGCCAGTTCTTTACGGTCTGGGCTCCGGTTAACGGTTCGTTCAACAAAGACTCACTGCTCCAACTGTGCCGGACCAACTCTGGCGACTCGCTGGTGGAACTTCACTTCCTGAAGAACCACATTGCACGTTACGCCCATTCGGAAAACGGCAAGGAATCCACCATCAAGATGCTGAACTCAAAGAAACTGAATATGGAAAACGGATCGTTCGGCGAAGTTGACATCAACAAAGCCAACATCGCTACCGCCAATGGTGTTCTCCATATTCTGAAGAGCCCGGTTTCGTACTACTACAATATTTACGAAGCCATGATTTCGCTGGACAAGTATCAGCACCTGGGATCTTTCCTCCACTCATACCAGATCGACGAGTTCGACGAGACTCAGTCGCTGGCTATGGGAATCGTTGACGGAAAGACCGTCTATGTCGACTCGGTATTCTATGCCAGAAATGAGCTGTTAGACCGTTACGGTTACATTGAGCGCGAGGATTCGACCTACTGGATGTTTGTTCCGTCGCAGGCTCTCTGGGACTCGCTTTATGCCGAGGCCAAGACCTACTATAATTACGGCAGCATCAACAAGGCCGACTCCATTCACAACTACTGGAGCCACTACGCTCTGATGCAGGACCTGATTTTCAACCCACGCATCCAGCGCGGTCTGGCTGACTCAATTATCAGCACAAGCTACAACCGACGCGATGCCGGCAAGTACCACGTTTTCTACAATCCGCTTGCCGACAAAGGTCTGTTCTCGTATATTGCCGACTCCATGGTGTGCGCCAACGGTTCGATTTACGAAATGAACACCTGGCCTTTTGCCAAGGAGAAATCGTATTTCATTCCGATCAAGACCGAAGCCGAAGGCCGTTATTACGAGGCGGTAGAACCCGGTAATAATAAGGTACTGACCATCCAGCCGCGCTTTGTTTCGGCCGATACCATTTCGAACGGCTACCTGTCACTCTCGCCGACAACCGGTACCGACGCATACTATGTTACCTACGAAATTCCGGATGTGCTTTCCGGAACCTACGATGTAAGCGTAGTCATGCTGCCGAAATCGGTTTACTACACCAACATCGATCCGACGACGGTAGAGGGCAAGCGTCTGCTCCGTTCCGTGAAGTTCCTGGCCGAAATCCAGTATACCGGCACCAACGGAGAGCAATACAAGGTTGATTCAAGACACCGCTATTCGTTTGACAAATCGACTCCAGGTTACTATACACAGGAAGCCAACTCGGCAACCCAACATCCTTTCCTGTTTGACTGTAATCTGAACCCGAATGCCGCTGCTACCCGCGCTTTCATCAACAATCCGAATCTGGTCGACACCATCAAGTTGTGTACCATGTCGTTCCCGACTTGCAACTACGCCCAGAACAAGGTTACCACACGCGTGAAGATTACCAACAATATCGGCTCAAAGGAAACCAATACCTATAACAATACTATGTTCATTGACTGTATCATCTTCCAACCACATATTGAAAACGGTTCGGATGCAACCGATAACTGAACATGGAGTGAAAAGTTTATCAAATAAAAGATTGAAATTATGAAAAATCTGTTAAAGCATACCCTTTTCACTCTGGCCGCAGCCATGCCATTGGCTGCATTGGCCGACGTGACAGCACAAGGAACTATCCGTGACGCGCACACACAGGCTCCTCTGGCGGGCGTATATGTGCAGGCGTTCACCAACGAGAAAATATCAACAATGACCGACGAACAGGGCAATTTCAGCCTGTCCGTACCGGATTACGTAACATCGCTCCGCATTGTCCGAGCCGGCTACAATACCGTACAGATCGCCCTCAACGGACGTTCGGAAGCCATCGATGCCAGCCTCTACCCGGTTGCGTTCTCTAACGAAATCGGACTGGAGCAGTCTTCAAGGCAAAGTCTTTCGGCCAACATTTCGGCCAATACGGCCGACGTCTCGGTTGATGACCAGATCGGTGCCACGCTGAGCGGACAGCTCCGTTCCATCAGCCGTGGCGGCGTACCGGGCATGGGTGCCTACATGCTTCTGGGAGGCATCAACTCCCTGAATGCAAATGCGCAGCCGCTGGTTGTCCTTGACGGTGTCATTCTTGACATGCAGTACAATCGCAGCACGTTACATGACGGATTCTACAACAACCTGCTGGCCAATGTTTCGGTTGAAGACATCGCATCGGTTACGGTTCTTCGCAACGGAACCGCCATCTATGGTGCAAAAGGTGCCAACGGCGTCATCCTGATTGATACCAAACGCAACACTTCGTACAACACGCACATCGATGTATCGATAGCCGGCAAGATGGAAATGCTGCCCAAACTGCCGGACATGATGAATGCTTCAGAGTACCGCGGCTATGCTTCGGAACTGCTCGGCACATCCGGTACGAAACTGAACGAATTCAAGTTCCTTCGTAACGAACCTGACTACTACTATTATCGCGTATATCACAACAATACCGACTGGACCAAGCAGGTTTACGACGAGGCATTTACCCAGACCTATTCGATTAACGTGCAGGGTGGTGACGATGTTGCCAACTACAACCTCTCGTTGGGTTATGCCAATGCCGAATCGACACTGAAGAAGAACAACTACTCGCGTTTCAACCTCCGTCTGAACTCGGACGTGAAACTGACCAAGCGCATCAAGGTTCGCCTGGATGCCAGCTACAGTGACGTGAACCGAGACTTGCGCGATGACGGCGTAGCTGCCGATGTGGACAACAACACCATCACGGCTCCAGGCTTCCTTTCGCTCATCAAGAGCCCGTTCCTGTCGCCATACTCCTACGACACGCAAGGAAGGATCTCGTCGTTCCTTTCAGAGTCCGACGATTATCTGGATGAGGTTATCGGAACCGATGCCTCGCTGGCAAACCCTGCATCTATCCTGAAATACGGAGAAGGCAAGAACCGCAACAACTTCGGTAACCGTATGGTCACGCTGGGTATTACACCTAACTTCGACCTCGGTCATGGCCTGAACCTGACCGAATCGTTCAGCTTCGTGATGTTCAATACCGACGAGGACTACTTCCTGCCGGACGAGGGCGTTCCGACATTCGAGGTGGACGGAGTCGGTTATGTTACCAACCAGCGTGTTTCGAATTCGTCGCACCAGTATCTGACCACCAGCGACCTCCGTCTGACATGGGACTGGCAGCATGACGGCAACCAGTTGCACCTGATGGGCGGCTGGCGCTACAACCTGTCGCGTTTCCAGCAGAATGCCATGCGCGGCTACAACTCCGGCAGCTACAAGAGCCCGAACATGAGTACATCCCTCTCCTATAGAGGCACATCGGGCGCAAACGACAAGGTAACGACCCTGACCTATTATGCACAAGGCGATTACAACTGGGCCGGTAAATACTATGCCAACCTGGGCGTAAGCATGGAGGCAAGCAGCCGTTTCGGTGCCGATGCCGATGCACCGGTCAAACTGGGCGGTGTAGTATGGGGTCTGTTCCCATCCGTCAGCGGATCGTGGGTTGCCAGCAACGAAAACTGGTTCCCGAACAACCGATGGGTCAACTACCTTCGTTTCAACCTGGGTTGGGATATGTCGGGTAACGATGACCTCGACCTGAACGCATCGAAGACTTACTTCAAGGCAGTCAAGCTGCTGACTTCCATCGACGGAACCGTTGTCGGCAACATCGGCAACACCAACCTGAAATGGGAAACCACCAAGCGTCTGACCTGGGGTACCGACCTGAACCTGATTGACAACCGCGTATCTCTCTCTACCCATTTCTTCAAGAGCAAGACCGACGACCTGCTTTCTATCCAGCATATCTCATACCTGACCGGTATCGATTACAACTGGACCAACGGCGGCAGTCTTGAAAACACCGGATTTGACGTAAATGCCAATGTCAAGGTAATCAACAACCGCAACTGGCAATGGGAACTCGGTCTGAGCGTCGGTCACTACAAGAACGAAGTTACCAAGCTCAGCACCGGTCCACTGGAAACAACCGTTTACGGAGCCGACATCCTGACGAAGGTGGGTGAATCGGTAGGTGTATTCTACGGATACAAGACAAACGGCGTGTTTGCCACCACAGCCGATGCTGATGCTGCAGCCCTCTACATCAAGGACAAGACCGGTGCCAAGCATTACTTCGAAGCCGGCGACATGCGCTTTGCGGATCAGGACGGCAACCACGAGATCAATGCTGATGACCGCGTTATCATCGGCAATCCGAACCCGGACATCTACGGTAACATCACTACCCATCTGCAGTACAGGAAACTGGCTTTGGACGTAGCTTTCAACTACTCTTTGGGCAACGACGTTTATAACTACCAGCGCTCTATCCTGGAATGTGGAAGCCGCTTCTACAACCAGACAACAGCTCTCAGAGGCCGGTGGAGTTCAGAAGGTCAGGTAACCGATATTCCCCGGATCACCTACGAGGATCCGATGGGCAATGCACGGTTCTCCGACCGTTGGATTGAAGACGGAAGCTATCTCCGCCTGAAAAATATCACCCTCAGCTACAAGTGGGACTTCGATTACCGCTTCCTGCAGGGCGTAACGGTCTGGGGCTCGGCTTCCAACCTGTTCACGCTGACCAAATATCTGGACAGCGATCCTGAGTTCTCGGCATCGAACAATGTTCTCTGCCAGGGTATCGATCGCGGACTTTTACCCGCCAGCCGTTCATTCAGTGTAGGTCTAAAGATTAATCTGTAAACATTATGAAAAAGTTTTTATATAGTGTCGCCGTATGCTCTCTGCTTTTCGCAACCACCGGTTGTGAGGACATGCTCGATCCGGAATCGGATATGGTAATGTACGAAGAAGACAACCGGCTGAATACGGTGAACGACACGCTCTATAGTGTAATGGGTGTGGTAACCCTGATGCAGAAAGTGGCAGACAAGACCAACCTGCTTGGCGAAGTGCGCGGCGATCTGGTAACGCTTACCGCCGATGCTACCACCGACCTGCAGGCTTTGGCCGATTTCACGGCAGGTACTGACAACGCCTACAACCAGCCTCAGGATTACTACGCCATCATCAACAACTGCAACTACTTTATCCAAACCGCCGACACCAGCTACGTTAAGCGGGGACAGAAAGTATTTGAACGCGAGATGGCCGTCATGCACACCTTCCGTGCTTGGGCTTACCTCCAGCTGGCCATCAACTACGGACAGGTTCCTTTCTATACCGAATTCCTCGGTACTGAAAAGGCTGCCGAAGAAGTGATGAAACAACCTTTCAAGGGCGTGAAGGAAATCTGCGACAAGCTGATTGACGATCTGACACCTTGGGCTACGGTATTACCGCTCGACTACGGCTCCATCGCCGAATTGTCTTCGGAGAAATTCTTCATCCCTACCCGTCTCATGTTAGGCGAACTGTGTCTGTGGGCAGGCCGCTACCGTGAGGCTGCACAGTGGTATCATGACTTCCTGACCGACACCGACAATCCGCATCCGATCTATAAATCCGGTGCCGTATACTGGTCAACGGAAACCAATCCGTCTTCTACCATCTTTGTGTCTTACTCAAGTGCGTTTACCATTACATCGAACGAGTGTCTGGCTTTCATCCCGATGGAAGAAAACATCTTCGACGGTACCGTCAGCGAACTGAAAGATCTGTATAATTCGACGTCTGACAATGACTATTACTTCGGTATTACCTACTCACCGGCTTTGGTTGACTTGTCAGCAAGCCAGGCTTACTATTATGAGTACGAAGAAAACATGACTCGCGACACCGTCTGCATGACATCTGACTCGATTGTAAGCACGATCACCGACAGAAAGAAGATAGGAGACCTCCGCCTATACGGTTCCGTAAACGAATCAAGCCTGTATTCGAGCGGAAGTTCCAAGTACAACGATACTTACCAGACTATCCGCAAGTTCCAGCAAGACCACTTCTGCCTCTATCGTCTGCCGATTATTTATCTGCACTATGCTGAAGCCCTGAACCGTGCAGGTTTCCCGACAGCCGCTTTTGCAGTCCTGAAGTATGGTATCTCGAACGAGACCTTGAACCGTACGACCGGCAACCCGATCAGCGAATCAGAACGTGCCAACAGCGGAAACCTGCTGACCTTCAGCCAATACACCTTTACGGCCGACAACACCTGGGGTATTCACTCGCGCGGTTGCGGAGATGCCGAAGTCAATCCGGAGTATGAGATTCCGGTACTGGCCGCCGCTTCCGATACAGCCGACTGGGTCGAAGACCGCATCATCGATGAACTGGCCCTTGAAGGCTGCTTCGAAGGACAGCGTTACTACGATCTGCTTCGCGTAGCTTTGCGCCGGGGTGATGCTGCCTATCTGGCCGACAAGGTTGCAAACCGCAACGGTGCAGACCAGACGGATGCTGCGTTGAGAAGCAAGCTTCTGCAAACCTCTAACTGGTATTTGCCACTGCGCAAATAAGAAACAAAAGAGATTGGAAACAATTTCTATGTAACGATGTTTCAAAATTGATAGGATGTGTTACATATTTGAACAACTTTTTCAATAATACATCCTATCTTTGCACCGTCAAAATCTGTAAAACCGTACACAAACTTACTTAAAACCATATTATTCACCAAATCTCAAAAGTCATGAAAAAAGTTCTACTTTCCCTTGCAGCAATGGCCACTGTAATGTCGGCCGGTGCACAAGTACTGGACTTCGGATTCGAAACGTTGTACGAGAGTCGTGACACCACGAACTGGGGCAACTATCCAGAATCCGCTATCTATTGGCAGGCCGAGGGCGGACGCACCGGCGAGTATTCGTTGGGCGTTACTACCGTAGGTCCTGCAAACCGCTGGGAGCGCGTTGCCGCTTTCAAGAATCTCCAGATGGAGGCAAACAAATCGTACCGCGTAAGCTTCTGGGCCAAGGGTACCGGCACCATCAACGTAGCCCTCATGCAGGGTGACTGGAATGCCGATATGCCTTTGAAGGCCGGCAACGGCGAATCATACGTCGATCAGGTTTACGATGCTGCCATTTCCGATGCCGCTTCCTACAAGCGCGTATCATTCGTATTCTGGCATCCTACAGAGGAAGTCCAGAACAAGTTCTACACCAACACTACCAACCCGAAGGCTGCCGGCGAATTCCTGCGTCTGGCTTTCACGGGCGAAGGTAAGTACAATGTGGACGACATTCTGATTGAAGAATCAACCGTTCAGGGCATTTCCTGCAATGCCGACGCTATCGGCGTTACTTTCGGTTATGCTACCAACGCTGCCTCTTTGGCAGAGACTGCCGGCGGAACACTCGTTCTCGACAACTCGACCGTCAGTGTTAAGGTTGACGGCGAGGAGGCTGAAGTTGAATCGGTTGAAATCAAGAGCGACGGAAAGCTGTACATCTTCCTGAACAGTGAAATTTATGCTCTCTCGGAGGAGAACACTGTTTCTGTAAGCTTCACCAACCCTGGCGACCTGATCTATTCTACTACTACCGCTCCTGAGTGCTGGGACAACCCGAACTGTGCAGTTTACAGCTTCACCGACGAGCCTGGTATCTATGATGAGGACTTCTTTGCAGAATCCGTTGCATACGAGGAGGCTGTCCTGGTTAGCACCACTCCTGAAGACAACTCGTTCGAATGGAGCAACGACATCAACACCTTCACATTCAACTTCAACAAGCCTGTTTGGGCTAGCGATCCTGAGAACGGCAAGCCTGAAGCTATTCTTTCGAACGGTAAGGGCTTCACCGAGAATCTGGAAGTTGTAGAGTTCGAAGGTTGCCAGTCTACGCTGACCTTCAAGCGTCCTGCAGGCGCCGAAGCTTTGGCTAACGGTTCATATACCATTTCTGTCAACAACGTTTCGAACGAAAAGAGCGTAGCTACCACTACTGCTTCTGTTATCTCGTTCGAGGTTGGTAAGGTTGAAGTCAGCAAGACCACCTATACCCAACTGGTTAACGGCCAGGCCGGCAGCGAAACCGCACCTTTGGCTGGCTGGCTGATTTACAACGAAGGTGAAATCCGTAACGGTGGCGAGGGCTACGGTTCCGGTCCACGTACATTCACATTCACCAACTCGACCGTTGAGCATCCGATTTACTTCCGTACCAGCTATAGAGATAACGGAGATGGTGTAGGTTATGTAGCATTCGGCTCGCTCGAAGGCTACGAGATGACTCTGCCTGCAGGCGAAATCGAGTTCCGTGCCATCCTTGGAGCTTGGAAGAACCCAGGCTTTGAACTGAAGGTCGAGATTCTTAACGCTGAAAACAGCAGTGTTGTTGCTGAAAAGGTGGTAACTGTTACTGCCAATGCAAACGGTGCAACCGATGCTATCGAACTTCAGAAAGAGGCTATCCGCTTCAACTGCGCAGGCGGCAAGTTCATCTATAAGGTATCTATCGTCGACAGTTCTAACCAGCACGAAGCTCTTTGCGGCGGTTACGAAGTTTACAGCTACCAGGAAACCGAAGGCGTTAAGGCCGATAACGAGGTAATTGCAACCGGCACCTTCTCTGAGAGTGCCAACGGCTACATTCCTCCTTACGGTTCAGGCTGGCGCATTCACCGTAATACCGATACCGTACGTGATCCAGGTGCAAACGGCGGCTGGGGCGGCAATGACGCAGCCGGCGGAGAGGGCGGTCCTCGCGTATTTGACCTGAGCTACAAGAACCTGAACGGCAAGGGTGTATATCTGGATGGAACTACCAGCATTCTGACCTACGGTGAGTTCGATACCTACACAGCAGCCGATAGCGAAGATCCTCAGGAAGAGAAGACTCTCACCCTGCCAGCATCAAAGGTTCAGATTACCTTCTACTCTGCACTTTGGAAGGCTACGGGCGTGAAGTACTACTTCCAGATCATTCCTCAGGAACTCGGCTTCAAGGGTACTCCTGTATTTGAAAAGAGCGAGGTTATTGAAACCAAGTCTCCTAGTGGCAATGCCAGTGACAATAGCGTTGAGGCTATGCAGACCCAGTTCTTCTACACCGCACCTGCTGCCGGCAAGTATATCCTGAAGTTCTACACCGACGGTGAAGCGTTTGTAGGCAACATCTCAGTTGTAGTTATCGGTTCGATGCCTGCACAGTACAAGAGCCTCCTGGAAGAAGCTTTGGTTCCTGCACGCGAAGAATTGGAGAATGCAATGGCTAACGATCTTTATGCCGGTACAACCCGTGAAGCTCTGGCTGCTGCCATTACGAACTACACTGAGCCGGACTTCCATACTGAGAAAGAGTACAAGGATGCCATTGCCGAGCTGAACCAGCTCGTTAAGGACATGGCTGCCCGTCGTGTCAACATTAACAACTATGCAGGCAAACTTGAATCACTGCAGAATGCTGTTAACGGCACTGCCGAGAAGTATCAGGCTCTTGACGCTTACAAGCAGGCTGTTGAACTGCTGGCAGAATACGGTCAGGTAGCTCCTGAAACCTTGGATGACGCTACGCTGGATGCAGCTGTTGAGAATATCGACTTCACCGCTCAGCTGCTTGCCAACATGGCCGGCGACTGCACCAACTTCCTAACTACCCAGATTACCGAGCTGGCTGCTGCCATCATCGCTCTGGACGCTGAACTTGAAAACGAAAGCATCATTGCGGCTGCCTACAACTGTCTGACTGACAATCAGGATCTGGTTCAGAGCATGAAGTACCTGTACTCAGGAACTGTTTGCAAGCAGATTAACGAAGGTCATGACTTCTTCAACACATTCGACGAAGAGTTCCAGACCAATTATCCGGACAGCCTTGACGTAAGCTTCATGATTCAGAACCGCGGCTTCTATACCACTGCTCAGAAGCAGCAGACAGGCGCTTTGGCAAATGAGAACAGCTTCCCAGGCTGGGACATCAACATCGTAAAGGGCTCTGTTGTTGCCGACTGGGGCTGGGGTGGTCCTTACAACTGTACAGAAGTCCGTCCAATCTCTGACGCTGCAGTCTGCACCGCTTGGTGTAATAATGATGGCGGTGAAATCTACGTATCGCAGAACATCGATATCCTTCCAGCAGGTATCTATTCAGCCTCAATTAAGGTTGGTGACGGTACCAGCACCAGCAAAGAGAACCTCTCTTACGCATTCGTAAACACCGAGGCTACCAACGATACTGTGATTGTTGTCAACGATGGCGGTTC
>JAGBQS010000112.1 GCA_017632695.1 Bacteroidales bacterium | reverse complement strand
GAATCTCATTGGTCACAGGATCATACTGATATGCACCACCATTAGACCAATCGCGGTCTGGAACCTGAGTTGTGAAACTGATACTGTTGATGACCTTCTGCATCTCAGTATTCAGGTCATTGAAGTCCACGTGATAACCATCGTGATGAACGGCATCTTCCTTGAAAATAGTGGTATCAACATGAATCACAACCGTATCTGTAATGTTGAACTGAGCCAACAGTTCGTCACTCAGCGAATCCAAAACAATAGTAGGAATAGTTGTGGTGTCGAGCAGGCTAACCAATTTTGATACGTCAATACCGAGATCGATGCTGTCAATCTTGATGTCAAGCTTAAAGTCATTCTGGAATCCATCGAAGAGATTATCGATATCGTTATCAAGGCCCATGATCTTATCAAGCACCTCATCCAGAACCTTCGATGCACGCTCATAGCCGGGAACAGAATTTACAAGGCTATAACCATGAGCATCCGAAATGGTATTGTAGATGTCGAACTTGTATGAGAATGGCTTGAAGGCAACCGCTGCCAACTCATACTTCGAGTAAACGGCATGCTCACCCAGACTGTCGGTCCAACTTACCTTAACGGCCTGTGCATCGCAAACATTTGAAAGTGTCTGGTACAAAGTCGTAGCAATGTCTGACAGAGTTACACCATTCTGGTAAGAAATCACATCCTTAATAATATCCTTGAAGTCGCCCTGGTTAATATCGAGCGTAGCACGACCGCTGGCAATAGAGTCAGCACTGATAGTAGCAACTGCCGAATAGAAGCCGTTGTTGTTGGCACCACGGGTGAAACCGAAGTTCAGAACAGTGGTAGAATCCTTCTGCAAAGGCTCGAGTACACAAACAGAAGCCTCATCCAAAGAGTTAACCAATTCAACCTTCAGCGAGGTGAAGTCAACCGTATTAGGATTAACAGTCAGATAGAGCGTACCGGCATTACCCTGACCGTCGGCAGTGATACCATTAGCCTGAGCGTGCTCGTAGTTGTCAATCGTAAGACCGTTATTGGTCAGCACATTGTACTGCGCATCAGTCATAAAGCGGGCGTCCGACGGGAAGTTGAAGTAATCAGCCTTGCCATAGAACGACATCAGCACATTGCTGCTTACACCGAAAGGAGTATTGAATGTACCATATACAGGATTCTTGGTCTGCTGGATGATAACACCCGTTACCAACTTAGCCAAAGCATCCTTCAAATCGGCGATATCCTTCAAAGCCTGCTGGAGATCGCTGTATGCCTTGCTAACCAAGTTCTCGAACTCTTCCAACTGAGCAGCGGTCAGGTTGCCGTTGGTTCCGATGAGGGCGCTTGTCAGACGGTTTACAACGCGAACTGCATTATTGTAAGCTGCAGTATCGCACTTGCAGGAATCACCTGCAGCCGGAGTTGCAGTTTCACCCTTCATGAACAGAATATAGTCGAGAGAATCACCGGCAACGCCATTGTTGTCGAGGTCCGGAAGCATATTGTTGGCGGTCATATAATTGTACCAATATTCATATGCGCTCTCGCCATTGGTACCATTGGTGCCGTTTGTTCCGTTTGTTCCGTTTGTGCCATTGGCTCCATCAGTACCCTTCATCCAAAGGAACATATCATTCAGGGTGATATCGCTATCGCCATCCAAATCGGCAGCATTGGCACTGGCCTTCCAAAGATCAAATGCGCTGGCACCATCTGCACCGTTAGTACCATCTGCACCGTTAGTACCGTTTGTACCGTTAGTACCGTTAGTACCATTGGTACCGTTTGTGCCATTGGTTCCATCCTTGCCCTTCATCCAAAGGAGCATATCTTCGGTAGTAATATCGCCACTGCCATCCAAATCGGCAGCATACGAACTGGCTTTCCAAAGATCAAATGCGCTGGCACCATCTGCACCGTTAGTACCGTTAGTACCGTTTGTACCGTTAGTACCATCGGTACCGGCAGCCTTAACGCCGGTATCGGTCGTACCGATCCACCAGTTACCGTTCGATCCGATGTAAGGAGTCTGTCCGTCAGTACCGTTGGTTCCGTTAGTACCGTTTGTACCGTTAGTACCATCGGTACCTGCAGCCTTAACGCCGGTATCGGTCGAACCGATCCACCAGTTGCCGTTTGCTCCGATGTAAGGAGTCTTGCCGTCAATACCATTGATTACTACCTGCAGGGCTGCCAGCGAATCCTGCAAGTCACTGATGTCCGAAAGATTCGAATAGCCTTGAAGTTTCAACTCCGTAATGTCATCCTCCTCATAGTCCTTGCAGGACTGGAAGGCGCCCAAGCCGACTACTGAAGCCAACAAAGCTGAAAGTAAGTAAATTCTCTTTTTCATAATAGTATTAATTAATAGGATAAAAATATTTCACCGGGATGTTCAATATACGTAAATTATTCCACAATTTGGTGCAAAGATAACACCTTTTTCAAGACGAAAGCGGCAAAAAGGCCTTAAACTCGAAGAAAAAAAATAAAACTTCTTTTTTTTGTTATTTTTGCTACATACAGATGACAAATTGCAAATCTTTGAAAAGATCCTTCTGAAAATGAAAGAACACGATCAAAAACAGTAACGGTTTCACCATCGGACATCACGTTCAATGATTCCGATGGTGAAAAAAACAAATTACCAATCCCACTCCAGAAGCTTTCCTTTATAGTGCAAGGAAATATCGTCTGGAGCTGGCGATCCGGTGGTATTCGTAATAACACGGATATCGTTATTATCGACAAAATCGAAAACATAGGAATCGACCGATTTGGAAACGGTCAGTATTCCGTGCACTCTCATCACCAAGGGAGATGTCTGTGTTTCTCCTACGGTCTTTTCGATGACAACATCCGCCTGTGCCTGATATTGCCCTAACTTCAACGTTCCCTCATCATTGTCGACTACGATATCGCAATAGGTCCAACGGGTCTTGGTCGTAAGCTTCGTAGTCTGAGTGAGGCTGGAAAACATCAATCGGAAATATTTATCCGATTCCAGTACATAACCGTAGGGAACGTCATAAGATTTATTGTCGAGCGTCAACTCGCCAAAACCCTTTTCCGTTTTTTCCTGTTTGGGTTTATCATCATCCGAACCACAAGAAACGAAAGTCAAACTCGTCATCGAGAATGTCAGGAGGCACAAAAGACCCCACAAAAAGTTTTTCATCATTATAGAAGGGATTATTAATTACACTTATTTGAGAGCGTGCCGACAGTCCCTTGCAAGACCAGACACGCCCTCAAATTATATTAATTCAGAACAATCAAATTGTGTTATTCATCCTTGAAGCCGTAACCGTTGTGGAAACCGCCGGTTGCAACGGCATTCGGACAAATTGGCCACAGATAAACAGGAGCCGAAACGTAATCGTATTCCGGGAAAAGATTGGTCTCATATTCCGTACGATTTGTCAGCAGATCGCTACCCCAAGCAACTGCTTTATAACCGTCATTAGTTAGAGCAGTTGCATCAGCAACAGGTGCAAACAAGCCCTGAATGGCGAGGTTGGTAGTGGTTGTAGTACCTGTCCATCCGAAAAGAGACCAGTCATCGTTCACACCACGCCAACCCGGATAAGTGATTGGATCGGTGGTATCGGTGCACTGAGTAGTCAGGCGATAGCCCTTTTCAGACTTGGCATCTACAGCCTTGGTATAAATGGTATTGCTGATTATGTTGTCGTTATCAAACTGATAATAGCCATCAGCCTGCAAGCCGTCCATCATGGCGGTAGTCAGATCCTTGATTCGCTTGATGGCCCAGGCAATACGGCCGGTACGAATCAGCGTGAAACGACGGTCGCCCTCACCGGCATACTCAAAGCCGCGCTCCTCGATGATGGCATTGAACAAACTTCCGCAATCAGTAATGAACTGATCGGTCTTAGCCAAACCGGCAGGGAAAGAACGTTCACGAATCTTCTTCAGATATTCCTTGGCAGTAGCGTCATCACCCGTTACGGCACAAGCCTCAGCATAACCCAAATAGATTTCAGCCATTCGCATGTAAGGACCATTGATACCCGATTTACGCTGAGCAATGGTATTTGGCTTAGTCATACGGTTGTCATCCCACTTGTTAAGACCTAAGCCACCTCCATTTGACTGCGAACCAGGGGTAAAAGGCAAGATAACCTCTGTACCTTCAGTAGTACCGGTAACGGCTACGGTTACATCGCGACGCATATCGTTCGGATCGAAAATACCATAATAATAAGCCGGATTGATACGGGCCTGACCATAGCACTTGCATGGATAAGCATCCTTCGTACCGCCCTTACCCGGACGACCGCTTGAATAAGTACGTTCATCACTCGATACATTATACTGCATCGGGTACTCGTAAATGGACTCGTCAGCATAGGCAGCATCGTCCTCCATCATCTGCTGGAAGAAGTACTGGAAAGGATTGCCGAATACCTGACCTGCCTTTGAAGTAGCACGAGGATCTACTGTATAGAATTTGGCAGAACCTGCATGATCGATGGCGTTCTTGAAGTAAGTCTTGGCCATCTCATAGAGGTCCTTATAGTCACTACGACGTGCATAGAACGCATTGTCGGCATTGGCATTGGCCTGACCCAGTTTTTCGAACTGCACCTCATTGCCCTTACCGTCGCGATAGGTAATGTCGCTGCGACGGGTCTGGTAGCCAGCTGCCTCCAAGGCGATACGGCCGATCAGGCCATCCACATAGGTCTGCGAGAAATAGTTCTTGGCGGTCGCTGCAACACCGGGAATCTTTCCGACCGGATACATCATAGGTTCCACTTTAATCAAGTCGGCCAGAATGCAGTCATAAATAGAATCACGAGGAGCCAAGCCGCCGGTAGCCTCACCGAATACCGTAGCAAACGGAACGTCGCCATAGTACTTGATCAGCTCACGATAGGCAGTGGCACGCAAGGCAATGGCCTCACCATACATTTGTCCAATCTTAGACTGAGTACCGGCTGCAATGGCCTCCTTACCAGAAGCAGATTCCTCAATACCCTGGATAACGGCATTTGCCTTTCCGATTACATCGAACAGCTTCACATAAGCACCCGAGTTATCATTACTCGAATAAGAATCGATATCGTAGGTAGAGGTCAGAGTTCCGTTCGAATAGAATGATTCCGGAATGTGGCGTGCCTTTTGGTTGGCGTAAGCTTCCGGGTGACGTTCGATATCCGAACCGGCAATATCGGCTGCATAGAACAGACCGGCACCGAACACATACGAGTTTGCAGTTGAACGCCAAGCTTCGTAACCGCCTTCCAAAGCTGCACGGGCAGTAGTAGTATTTGAGAATACGAAGTCAGCATCTACCACCGAAGGAGAATTAGTCTCCAAAAAGTCGTCGCACGCTGCGAAAGTCACAGCACCGACCACACCGAGTGTTGTATATAATAGCTTTTTCATAATATAAATCAAAAATTAGAATGTGATGTTAGCACCCACTGTGAATGAACGTGATTTAGGATAAGAGTTGAAATCGTAACCGGGAGTCGGGAATCCGCCGGTAGCAGAAGAAGTTGTTACGTCAGGATCCAATCCGCTATAACCGGTCAGGCAGAAGAGGTTGTTGCCGGTTACATATACACGGGCATTGGTAACACCCACCTTCTTGGTCCAGTTACGTGGAAGCGTATAACCTACGGTCATGGTGTTCAGACGGAGGTAAGATGCATCCTCAATGAATTCAGAACTTACAACACCGTATTCCGACATCATGGTGCTATACTTGGTACCCTTGTTGATAGCCCTCAAAGCATCCGGAGTGGTATCGAATACCAGATCGCCATTGGCATCAACCGTGTGGTAGCGGAAAGCCTTGCCTGCATAATACAGACGGTTGGCACCTGCATTGGTATCCTTATCACCCTTGAACGAGTTCATGGCATTGGCATTGTAAACCTTGCCGCCGATCTGATAGGTAAAGCCGATCGAGAAGTCGATAGCCTTGTAGTTACCGGAAATATTGAAGCCGCCGGTGTGCTCTGCACGGGCATGACCTAAGATTTTCTCATCAGCTTCGCCGTCCTTGTCATCATCCTCGAACTTCGGAGCGCCCGGGAACGGGACTACAGATTTACCGTCATAGTCTGCATTCATACCGAGAAGAGCTGCAGGATAGTTACCGGCAGTAGCATACTTCTTCTGGTCTTCATGCAGGGTGTATTTGCCTGTTGCGGCATCGTAGTCAAAGTCATCGAGGGTAAAGTAACCGTGTGACTTGTAGCCCTGAATGGTACCAACAGGTTCACCTTCGCGGATGATATAGTCATAATATGGCTGCAACATTGAAGAAGCCCATCCGTTATGTGTATCACAGCGAGCGCCCTCAAGCACCTTCTCTACGTTGTTACGGTTGAAGTTGTAGTTCATGTTCACCGAGAGGTTGAAGTCATCCGAACGTACAATGTCGTAAGCCAGAGAAAGCTCAATACCCTTATTTGAAGTCTCGCCCACGTTGTCATACTGATACTCATAACCTGTTGAAGCATCGCAAGGAACCTGCATCAGAATGTCGTCGGTGCTGTTGTAATAGAAGTCAACGCTACCACGGACACGGCTGTTCAGGAAAGCAAAGTCGATACCCAGGTTGCGGCTGGTAGTGGTCTCCCACTTCAAGTCAGGATTCGGTTTCATTGAACCTGGAACATAGGTAATGACGGTATTGCCGTCCACCGTGATGCTCTTGGTAGTCCAAGTGCCCTTCCACAAAGAAGCGCTGATATTGTCGGCACCCGAAGTACCGTAAGAAAGACGGAGTTTCAGGTTATCCAACCAATCGCTGGTTTCTTCCATCCACGATTCGTCGCTGATTCGCCAGGCAGCTGCAACTGCAGGGAACGAAGCCCAATGTTCGTTAGGAGCAAACTTCGAAGAACCGTCATAACGGAAGGTTCCGGTCAACATGTAACGACCCTTGTAGCTATAGTTGGCACGGGCGAAAACAGATGAAGAATGAACCGGAGTTCCAATGGTATTGTTATAAGCAGCATTGGTAACATCGTTCATGGTAAGCTGACCGAATGCAATCTTCTTGGTGAATTCCTCCGGATAACCTTGTCCGTAGTAGCTTGAAGAGTTGCTCTTGCTGCTCAGTATTTCCTGACCCAAAAGAACGCTTACGCTGTGATCCTTGGACAGACCCTGAACCTCATAGTTCAAGGTGTTCACCCAACGCACGTTATAGCCATTACTCTTCTCCAACTTGGCACTGTTGATGCCGGAAACCTGACCGCCATCCCAAGTCTGAGCCTCAGTCCAGTTGCGGCCCAAAGAAAGTTCGGAGCGCAACTTCATGCCCTTGATGACATCCCAGGAAAGACCGCCACGGGCACGTACGCGATATACATCCTTATTATAATCATACTGCTTGGTTGCAGTATAAGGATTGTAGCTTTCCTCCACATTCTGGCTACCCATACCCAAGAGGTTCGGATCATTGGTACCATAGAGCTCTATAATATCTGCATCGATCGGGGCATAGCGATAAGCAGAAGTTGCATTATCAAAGTGGTTACCTATCAACGCAGTCTTTGCATAACGGAGGTCGAAGTCAACCGAAAGTTTCTTGTTGATCTTCTGATCGATCTTGAAGTTGGCACCCATACGCTTGTAACCGGAGTTGATACGGATACCCTCATCATCGGTATAGTTGAATGCAGCATAAATCTTGGTCTTTTCGGTACCGCCGCTGATGCTGACGTCGTGGTTCCAGGAATTAGCCGTACGCATCAGGTCTTCCACATAGTTGTGAATCTTTACGTTCTTGTATTCAGGTGGTTGCCGTTGGCAGAACCCAAGCCATAGTACTTGGCAACATCGTTGCCATAGCTGGTTCCATACAGTGTCATATACGACCAGGTATTGTAAACATGCTCGTAAGCTGACTGCGTGTCAATCAGCTCCGGATTCCACTTCGACTGGAAGTAAACACCGTACTTTACTACAGCCTTACCTTCCTTGGTTCCCTTGGTGGTAACCAGGATAACACCGTTGGCACCACGGGCACCGTAGATAGCCGTAGAAGCAGCATCCTTCAAAACATCGATGCTCTCAATGTTGTCAGCCGGAATATCGTCGATAGTTGAGACCTGTACGCCATCCACGATGAAAAGAGGATCGTTGCTCTGGGTAATAGAGTTACCGCCACGTACACGGATCGACATGGAAGCACCCGGACGTCCGTCCTGAGCAGTTACAGATACACCAGGCATCTGGCCCTGCAAAGCCTGAGCAATGTTAGGAACCGGGTTGGCTTTCAGCTTGTCGCCCTGAATAGAAGCAACAGATCCGGTCAGGTCGCGACGCTTAACCGTACCGTAACCGATAACGACTACCTCTTCAAGGTCGGAAGAATCCTCCTTCAGGGTAACGTTGATTTTGGTTTTACCGGCCACCGGAACCGACTGAGTGGTGTAGCCGATAAAAGACACTTTGAGAACAGCGTTCTCTGGCACGCCTTTCAGGGTGAAGTTACCATCCATATCGGTGGTAGCACCCGTAGTTGTGCCGTCAATCACTACATTGGCGCCCAAAACGGGCTCACCAAGGTCATCAACAATAGTACCGCTTACCGTCTTCGACTGTGCAAACGCAACGATACCGCTCATTGCCAGAACAAGCGTTAACACTGCAGCTTTGCCGAAAGAAGACATCATAGATGTACTGCTTTTCATGCGCTTAAATGAATTAAGTTAGTAATTAAAAAGTATTATAGAATGTCAAACTTCAGTTTACGTAATATTAAAATGTGTTCAAACGGACAAAATTTGCTATTTGGACGCGGCAAAATTAGAGAGTTTTTTCAATACTTCCAAAAAATATTATAAAAAAATGTGAAAATTTGTCTATTTTTTGCCGTTTGCAACCGATTTCTACCGTTTTTTTAGCCCAAAAGTACAAAGATTGTTAATAAATCCGCGGAATTTAGGAACTTACTGCCTGTTTGAGCTGCCAAAAACACAACGGAAAGCTGGTCCGAATCTTTTTAGCTGCTTTTTCCTCGCGCAAAATGAACTATAATTTTTTATAGTAGCTTTTTCCTCGCGCAAAACGAACTATAAAATTTTATGGTAGCTTTCGAAAAGTGCGAAACGAACTATAAAGTTTTATAGTAGCTTTCGAAAAAGGCGAAATGAACCATAAAATTTTATGGTAGTTTTCGAAAAAAGCGGAATGAACAAATAAATCCCGAAAGAAGCCAAAACTCCTTTCGGGACACACTTTATAAAACAAGAAGATGAAACGGTAATTACCAACCGGGATTCTGCCAGAATCCTTCCTGTTCGGCAGAATAGTTAAGAACACCATCGGAGTTCTGGGAAGCAGATGCCGAAACCACATTGGTACAAGCCTCCATCTGGGCTTCCGGAATAGGCCGATAATAATGACGCAGTTCAATATTTGCCGAAGCCTGACCGTTGCGTGCCTGAACATACTCAATCAGTTTGTGCGTGCGTTTCAAATCGAACCACCGCTGCTGTTCGCCACAAAGTTCAAGGGCACGTTCATGAAGAATCGTATTGATGTCGGGGGTCCCGGACAAACTGTTATCCGTACCCGATACGGCACGTGCCGAACGCAGGATGTTCAACGTTGAAAGCGCAGCGGAAGCATCGCCGCTTGCCAGCTGACACTCGGCAACAATCAGATACATTTCCGGCAGACGGAAAACAATCGCATCCCTGTAAGTGATATCGTGCGTAGGATAGGACTCGTTATACTGATCGTCGAGAAACTTCTTGATACCGGGATAAGATTTCCAACCACCCACATTCACATTGTTGTAACGGGCATCGCCATAAACAGCCGATACGGCCTTGGCTGTTTCTGTCGGGACGGCTGTTGCCACATCGCCCGAAGAATAAACCGGAATATCACCACCAGAAGCGAATTGCAGACGGTAACGGCCAGTAGCGTATGCCTGCAAAGCCTTGCCTTCTTCCGTATCGCCATCCAAAACAGAATAATAGATGGCCGTATCGCCGGCATTAAAGTAGTTACCGTCCGTCTCATACGCAACTTCCGGATCGGTCATGTGCTCGCCCATATTCGGATAGTAGGCAGCTGCATTGTCTTCCAGGTCTGCCGGACAATTGTAATGTGTCAGCAAAGTTCCATCGGCACGCTGGTCGGTAGCACGGACCGTTTCCAGTTCCCGCCACAGATACAAAGACGGCAAGTATCGTGTAAAACCTCGGCCATACGGAGAATAATACTTATCGACAGTAACGTTGTTGCCGGTCTTGGCACTGACCACATACGATGTACTGGAGCCCAGCACACGTACAAACAGGTTGTTGCTCTTGGTGCTGTTACCGCCCAATCCGTCCTGCTTCACGCCGTTGCTCCACATGGAAACGAACATCAGGTTCATGGCAGAGCCTCCACGGCTATAGCCGGTACGGGTAATCAGGGAGTTATATTTCAGATGATCACCGTCATCGTCGGTTTTATACCGATACGGGATGCAGTTATCGGTCGACAACTCGTTATTATAGTAAACACCCCAAATGGCCTCGCTGTTATCCTGAACAGCCTCGTTGTTCAGGTTCCATACATCTGAATAACGGGCATAGAACGAGGCTCCCGCATTGTTGATGACATCCTGTGCCGCCTCTTTTGCCGTAGTGTACAGATTGCTGTACCCTTCAACGGCATCGGCGCCCAACCAGGAGGCAGCATACAGGGCCGTACGCGCCTTGAGAGCCTGTGCTGCATAGTACGTTGCCTTGGCCTTCAAGCCTCCGTGGGCGGTCTTGCTGGTGAAGTTGGCCTCTTTGAAGTTTGTCAGCGACAATTCGATGTCGGCCAGGATATTCTTATACACTTCGGCCTCAGGCATACGGGTAGGCGTAGTGGAAACAGAGGTAATCCGCTCGCTGTTATAAGGTATCGGTCCCCAGGTCGCTACCATCTGCAAGTAATAAAGTGCACGCAGGAAATAGACCTCGCCCCGATACTGAGCCTTTGTCTCATCGGATATGATATCGTTCCTGTCAATATAATACAAAGCATTGTTGCATACGTCGACGGCACAATAGAAAAGTTCCCAATAATGATCCAGACACGGGTCATCGGAAGTATTGCCATCCAGAGACGTTGCCGTAAAGTTGTATTTCACCAACGATTTCTGCTTGTTGTCGTAACCTGCCAGGAAGAGATCCGTACCTGCTTCGGTAAGACCCAACCCGGCCTCTTTGCCCCACCAGCCACGGGTAAAGGCATAGCACGAATTGACCAATCCGGCAATACCGGTTTCGGTCGAATAGGCCAGTTCTGCCGATTCACTGGTCTTATTATCCTCCTCCAGGAAGTCGGAGCAGGAGGTAGCAACAACCAAAACGGCAGCTACCGTTATACTACAAAATATCTTTTTCATAATAGAAGTCCGATGATTAATTAAAACGAAAGATTCAATCCCAATACAAACTGCTTGCGAAGCGGGAAGGAAATGGCTCCGCCTCGTTCTGAATCATAGTTCCCGACCTTCGACCAAGTCAGGAAGTTCTTGAGCGAACCATAAACCTTAGCATTGGCAATGTGTGCCTTCTGCAACCAATTGCGATTTACGTTATAGGCAAGCGTAATGTCCTTGATTTTGAAATAATCGGACTTTTCCCACAAAAGGGCAGTCTTGTATGTGGTATAAATGGTCGAATAGCCGGTTGTGCCAGGTGACGGGAACTTAGTATTCTCGTTCTTTCCGTAAACCCAGTAGCTGACATCGGCCCAGTTCGCATCGCCGTCATCCAAACCGATGGCATTATTCTTATCGTACGACATATAACCGCCCAGACGAGCCATCATTTGTACACTCAGACTGAAATCGCGATAAGTAAATGTATTGGTCAATCCCAGAATATGCTTAGGCGAACGGTTATATACGCGTTTGTCGTTATCATCAATCACGCCATCCTGATTACGATCGATAATCTTCATGGTACCCGGCGTACCATAACCCGAAACGGGCGATTCGACCGTGATACCCTTGGCGGCCATCTCCTCTACATACGCGTCGTATTCGCCAACGCCCCAACAGTTGCCCACTTCATAATCGTAGTAAATCGACAGGGGCTGTCCGACTATCAGCGCATCGGTTCCATCAATGTTCTGAGTCAGGCCATCGGCCAGTTTGACGAGTTCGTCGGCAGAATGGGTATAGCTGGCATTGATGTCCCAAGTGAAGTTTTTAGTCTTGACCGCCAAAGCGTTCAAAGCGACCTCAACACCGTTGCCCTTCGACTCTCCGATATTCGAAATAATAGAAGTATATACCGATGAGGCCGGCGCCGAACGGTAGTAAAGCAAATCGGTGGTACGTGTCCAATACAAGTCGACGCTTCCGTTCAAACGGTTATTGAAGAATCCGAAATCCAAACCCAAATCGGTTGAATAGGTCTTCTCCCACGTCAGGTCTTCGTTACCCATCGACATGGGGATAAAATCGGTTGACGAACTTGGCGTGGTAGCACTGACGGTAGCCAAGGTCTGGTAAGCCGAAATAGCCGAATTGCCTGCTACACCCCACGACAGGCGCAGTTTCAGGTTATCCATACGGATTGCTTCGTTCAAATCCCGCATCCAGTCCTCTTCGATGATCCGCCAGCCTACACTTGCCGATGGGAACGAGGCCCATTTGTGACCCTCAGCCAGAACCGAAGATCCGTCGCCACGTACCGAAGCCTGAAGCAGATACTTGTTTGCAAAGGAATAGTTCACGCGGCCGAAGAAAGACAACAGGGAGGTCTTGGTATAACCCGAAGAATAGCTTAAGTCGGACGAAATCTTACTTACGTCGTAGAACGTACTGGTGTAGTAATGCTCCTGTCCTGCCGTTCCCGAAAGGCTCAGGTTCTCATCCACGTCCTGATTCATTTCGTGACCCAGCATAATTCCGAAATCGTGTTTGCCAAAAGTCTTCGAGTAATTGGCCGTATTCTGCCAGTTGAAAGAGGTGGAAGCAGACTGGGCATTCGAAATGGAAGACGTATGCGGCGACTGATAACGGCCGACCGATTCATAATCGGCATACGAACCTGTCCGGACGTTCTTGCGATCGACGGAGAATTGCGACTTCAGGGTCAAGCCCTTTATCGGAACCAACTGTACATAATTGCTGCCACGGAAACGTATTGTTTCGGTATTCTTCACATAGTTGCCGTCTTCGTCCATCAGCGGGTTGACATGTGCCGTATACAGTGGATTGGGGGTTTCGTTGATGGTTCCGTCCTCATTATAGGCATGTGTGATGGAGGTCATCTTACGGGCGGAATTGAAGACGCTGCTGTTGCGGGCATCGTTCGACTTATACGTAAAGTTGAAGGTTCCGCCCACCGACAGTTTCTTATTGATGGAATGATCAAGGTTCAAGGCTCCGTTATAACGGTTCATCTTGTCGTTCTTAAGCACGCCGTTATCAATCATGGCAGCCAGCGAAAGCTTTACGGACGTTTTTTCGTTACCTCCTGCCACCGACAACTCATAGTTCTGCGTCGTAGAATTCTGCAGAATATAATCGTACCAGTCGGTATAACTGCCGTCGCCGATAATATCGGTCAGCAAGGTACCGTCGTCCAAAGCCGTTGAGGCAAAAACATCGCTATAAGACACATTGGACGACCCCCAGTTGCCGGAAGCCAGATCCGCCTTATAATTCTCGCGATCCAGGAAACGCTGAGCCTCGGTTTTGCCATACATACCCTTGACAACCGATGTCGGACTGTTGAAGGACCAATACGAATTCAGATCCACACGGGTTTTACCGGCTTTGCCCCGTTTGGTGGTAATAATGATAACACCATTGGCTCCCTTGGTTCCGTAGATGGCTGTCGATGCCGCATCCTTCAGAATATCCATACTTTCGATGTCCGAAGCCGGGATGTCGAGCGTTGAACCGTATTCAACACCGTCGACCAGGATAAGCGGGCTGTTGGTAGCCGATATGGAACGCTGACCGCGCAACGTGATGGATACTCCGGCTCCTGCCTGACCGTTCGATTGCTGGAGATCCATACCCGGAACCTTAGCCTGCATGGCCTGCAATGCATTGGCCGCAGCAACCTGCTGGATATCGCCGGTCTTGATGGATGCTACAGACCCCGTCAGATCACGTTTTTTCATGACTCCGTAACCCACCACAACAACCTCGTCAAGATCGGAGGTTTCCTCCTTCAAGGTTACCTGAATTTTGGCTTTGCCATTCACCGGAACCGATTGGGTGGCATAGCCGATAAACGAAATTTTAAGAACAGCTTTCTCCGGTACTTCTTTCAGAATAAAATTACCGTCCAAATCGGTGGTAACACCCGTTGCAGTACCGTCAATTACGACATTGGCACCCACAACCGGTTCACCAAGGTCATCAACAATTGTACCAGTCACAGTCTTTGACTGCGCAAACGCTACTGTCCCATTTGCCAGTATGGCAATAAACAGCGCAACTGTCCTACCAAGACATATTGTCTTAGATCTACAGCTCTTCATGCTTTTTAATTAGGTTAAGTTAGTAAAAAATGATAATTAAATGCAATAATACATAATGGCAGATTGTAGCTACTTGATTTCCCATATTGTAAATTGACGGTGCAAAATTACCGGCTAATTCAGAGATACCAAAATAAATTTACATAAAAAATGTGAAATCGGCCGATTATTTAGAATAATTAAAACTTATTTAACGGCAATTAAGAGAATAACGCACAGAAAAAGGACAACCGATTTCTCAATATCAGTTGTCCTATGTTGAAAAATGATAAAAAACTTTACAGCTGTGCCTTGACGATATCGGAAACCAGCCAGTTCAGATAGACTTCCAGATTGGTCATTTTCGGGTTCCGGTCATGCGCATTTCCATCGACCAGTTTCCCGAAATAAGTGGTTTCCCAATCGTCGGGAATGCCATTGTTGTTCTCGTCCTTACTTACCAAAGCCATCGTCTCGGGGGTAGCCGTCAATACCGGCCATCCGCCTACATCCGAAGGGCTGTCGATAATACCGTATTTGGAATAAAGGTTGATATCGGTAGCACCCTTCGAGTTGACAACATACTTCTTTTTATAAGTCGAACCACGATACGTGTAGGTTCCCTGATATGTCTCGAGGGCAACCCGGCTGTCGATGGTGTCACGATGCAGGGAACATCCGCCCAAATTCAGCACTTTGGCATAAGCCACTTCGGCCGAATGTGTCCGGATCTGACCGGGATCGAACGGTTCGTCCATGATCAGGGCACTCTTTCCGCCTTCCGGCAACGGCACATCGTTCAATCCGCCAGGAATCAGACCTTCGTAATTGTCCTGATTCACCTTCAGGCAAGCGAACATCTGTGACGGAGTCATGCCTTCAACCGAAGTGTCGATGAAGTTTCCATTCATATAGAACTTACCCCACACACCCTTGGCCTGCGCATAATCACCCGGATCGCCATTGGGCTGGAACAGGCGGTAAACCACCTCGGTAGCCTCCTTCTCCTTATTGGTCTTCGGATCCATCTGCTTGCCCCGGATGGTTCGGGGACCCGGTTTGTAATAGTTGTTCACGAAGTTGTACTGACCTCCATCGCCGCCATATCCGCCATTGGTCGGGCCCCAGTTGTAGAACACATTATTACGGATATCCACTTTCTCGGCAGCTGCATCGTTGGAGAAACGCGATCCGCACAGACGGGGTACTCGCGAAGAATGATGAGCCACCAGATTGTGATGGAACGTAGCGGGGGCACCGCCCCACCGACCTGCAAAGCCGTGAGCGCCTTTGTGATGCCCCGAATTAAACAGACTTTCCTCGATAAAGCACCACTGAACCGTCAGATTCCGGATGCCGTATGCTGAGAAGCATTCGTCGACAGACCAGGAGGCTGAACAATGGTCGATAATGACATCGTGGTAGTCGTTGGTCTTGCTGTAAGCCGAAATGGCATCGCCTTCCTGATCCGGTTTGTCGAAGCCCAAACGGCAGCGGATAAACCGGATAATAACATGCGAAGCCTGAACCTCCAGCGGATAATTCTTCAGGCAAATGCCATCACCGGGAGCTGTCTGGCCCGCAATCGTTATGGAATCGTGGGTTATTTTGAGCGGTTTGATCAGTTCTATAGTTCCCGCCACATCGAATACAATCGTCCGGGGTCCCTGGCGCTTGACTGCCCACCGAAGCGAACCTTGGTGTTCTGTATCCTCGAGGGTGGTTACATGATAAACCTTGCCGCCGCGACCTCCGTTTGCATAGCGGCCGAATCCCTCTGCTCCCCGGAATGCATCCAGTTGCTGAGCGTTAATTCCGACCAAACATCCGAAGCTAAAAACCACCACCCATAAGGTTGCCAACAACGTTTTCATAATACAAAATGATTTATAAGCATAGAATCCCGCCAAGTGTTAAAACCTAACGGGATTCATGATAATATGCATGACTATTAACGAGTCACCTTGATATAGACAATGTTTGTCTGAGTGTTGCCATTCCGTCCGATACAAAGGGTCTCTGCATCGGCTGTCAGGGTATAGGATTCCTGAACAGGATCGTCGTTCACCGTACGGCCGTTAATCATCTGTGCCGTTGTGTAAAGAACAGTGTAAGAACCGTCGGTACCGGGAACATAGATGTCGGCAGCAGCCAGCTTGGTTTCGTCCGAATTATTGAAGAAACCGGCAATCGTAATCACATCGCCAGTCTTAAAGCCGCCATCAACCGTCAGCGTGATGCAGTTGCCGTTCAGAACACTCTCGGTTGTGTAACTGTTCTTCAGTGCAATAGCATTAACGACTTCCGTATTCATGTGAATCTTCTTGTCCGGATCCATTTGCGTTGAACCGCTGATAGCAACGCCAGCCGGGAGTTCTGCAGATCTATCGTACTCGATAAGAGTTCCCGAAAGACCGCTTTCGTTGCTGCCGCTTCCGGCAGGACGGGTTACATCGATGTAGGTGATGTTAGTCTGCGTGTTACCGTTACGTCCGATGCAAAGGGTCTCGGCATCGGCTGTCAGGGTATAGGTTTCCTGAACAGGATCGTCGTTCACCGTACGGCCGTTAATCATCTGAGCCGTTGTGTAAAGAACGGTATACGAACCATCGGTTCCGGGAACAAAGATGTCGGCAGCTGCCAGCTTGGTTTCGTCCGAATTGTTGAAGAAACCGGCAATCGTAATCACACCTCCGGCCTTAAAGCCGCCATCAACCGTCAGCGTGATGCAGTTGCCGTTCAGAACACTCTCGGTTGTGTAACTGTTCTTCAGTGCAATAGCATTAACGACTTCCGT
>JAGBQS010000111.1 GCA_017632695.1 Bacteroidales bacterium | reverse complement strand
GTGGTCAGACTCTCGCCGTTATATTTGTGCATGGTGTAGAGGTTCCTGTAAAGCGGCAAAGCCTGCTCCATCACCATCTTGCAATCGGTATCGTGGGCACGCAGCAAAATAGGCGGTTCGTAGCCCGAATACTTCGGGTCACGTCGTGCCAGACTGTCGAGGCCGTCGCGCACACCTGGAATAATGGTTTTGCAGAACCACTCTGCATCGTCCTCGTATGTATCCATGGCTTCGCCCAAACAAACCAGCAGTCCGACGTTCGGGTATTTCTCCACAAAGGCCGTAATGCTTTTGCGGGTATAATCGGCAATCAGCGGTGTGATGGGGCGATGACGATCCTGTGTCTTGATACCGTAATGCTCGGCAAAAGGTTTCGAAACCAGAATATTGTAAAACATCTGTATGACAAAGATTCCGCGCTTGTCGGCTTCTTCGGTCAGGAAACCGTACAGTTCCTCGTTCAGGGCGAAGGTAGCCGAATCGACCTCGACGGCAAACGGATAGTCATCGAGCCGGACCAGCGAGGCAAACGGATGTCCGTTCCACAGATAAAGCGAATTCATGCGGTTTGCCACCAGCATGTCAAGATACTCTATCCATTGCTGCTTGTCGTAAAACCAGGGGAAAAGTTCAGGCGTAAGCGGATATTCGTACACCATACGGCCTGGCAGCAGATAGGGTTTCTGCTGTCCGATACAGGTGCCGCGCAACACCATTTCAGGGGCATCGGCCAAAACCGAATCGAGCATCCAGTACTGCGAGTTCCTGTCGGCATTCAGCAGGCTATGCTCGATGAAGTCCTGCACACCGTAAATAACTCCGGTTCCGTCGTTGCCTGTAATACATATTTCATTGCCGCTACGGCTGATACTGAATCCCTCCTTAGGGCCCTCAGCACCTTCGCGCAATGTGATGGTCCATTGTCCGGAAGGCACCTGATCAGCATGCTCCTGCAAAGCTTGCTGCAAATGCTCCCGGGCATAACTCAAACGCTTGCCGGCTGTATCGGGCACGGAAATCCGGACCGTCCCGCTACAACCAACCAAAAAGAAAACGACAGAAAATAAGGTTAGTATTTGTTTCATGATGGAAAAGTCTTTCTTTTGTTTTATCGGATCTGGCATCCGGCACATTGCTGTTTCAGTTCACCCCGGAAGCGTTTTTCAATCAAATGTTTCAGGCGATCCTTCAGCTGTTCGATGCGGATGCCGTCAATCACGTCGGACATGAATGCAAACATCAGCAACATACGGGCTTCGTCCTCCGGAATACCTCGCGTACGCATATAGAACAGTGCCTGCTGATCCAGCTGACCCACCGTAGCCCCATGACTGCACTTCACATCATCGGCATAAATCTCCAGTTCCGGACGGGCAATCATACGGGTATCGGGCGTCAGGCACAGGTTGCGGTCGGTCTGGTGGGCATCGGTCTTATCGCTGCCCTTGCGAACCAGAATACGGCCCAGGAAGGAACCTTTAGCCTTTTCGTCGAGCACATATTTGAAGAGTTCGTTACTCTGGCATCGGGGAGCCTGATGGTCAATGAAGGTGATGTTGTCCAGACACTGTTCGCCATCAAGGGCAGCCATGCCGTACAGCTGCACCTGTGCATCGGGTGCAGTCAGTTCAATCTGCATGCGGTTGCGCGTTCTGCCTGCGGTCAGGGCATATTCGCCCAAATCGGCATGGGCACCTTCATCCAGACGGACATACGTCTGTCCCAGACGGAAGGCATGTTCATGGTGTTCTTCCAGACGGTAGAAGTCGAGCGAAGCGTGCTTGCCTACAAAGACCTCGACAGTCTGCAGACTGAGCAAGTCCGGGACAACCGACTGATCGTCCATTTTTGGCAACATACTGGCATGCTCGCAAACCAGCAGGCTGGCTTTGGCATTGTCCTCGATGATTACCAGCAGTCGCTGTACCGCCATGAAGTCATCGACCGCCCTCAGCAGACTGATCAGCTGCAGGGGTTTCTGTACCTCAACTCCTGCAGGCACATACAGAACGAATCCGTCCTGACAGAGCATGGTGTTGAGTGCCGCTTCGCCCAATGAACAGGTTTCAAAACGGGCAGAACGCTTATCGCCGGTATCCAGACGCTTTCCCGCCAACTGATTGTAGTAGGCAGTCAGGATTTCAGGATACAGGCGGGCAAATTCGCGCAGACTTCCGGCAAAGAAACGGCTGTCCTTAATCTTGTCGGTATTGCCGGTATACTGTTCGTTGCAAAGGAAGTGTACGTTGGTACTCAATTCAGGAACGGCGCAGGTAAACAGATCCTCCCTTCCGGTTGGCACTTCGTGCCGTGCCAGATTCAGCAGATAATCCGCTGACAGCAACTGCCCGGGATCAACATGCGTAAAATCTTTCGGTTTCTGCAAACCCTCCTGCTCCAATACCCGGGCGGCTTCTTCGCGATACGCGTTCAGAGCCGGTGCGGAATTGGCATCGATGAGCGCCTTCTGGCTGCGGTATAATTCTATGTATTGCTTTTCGGCTGACATACGGCGTTACGGGTTATTCCTCTCCTAACTCTTTCTTGATCCAATCGAAACCCTCGGCAAAGATACGGTCGCCCAACTCCGGTCCGCCATCCTTGACGATGCGTCCCTTGTAAACGATGTGAACAAACTGGGGCTGTACGTACTCGAGGAGTTTCTGATAGTGCGTAATGACGATACTTGAACGCTCGGCCGACTTCAGCCGGTTTACGCCATCGCTCACAATACGCAGGGCATCGACATCCAGGCCGGAGTCGGTTTCATCCAGAATACTCAGCGTAGGCTCGAGCATCGCCATCTGGAAGATTTCGTTGCGTTTCTTCTCGCCGCCCGAAAAGCCTTCGTTAACCGAACGGTTGGCCAGTTTGTTGTCAAGCTGTACCACAGCACGCTTCTCGCGCATCAGTTTCAGGAACTCGGTAGCCGTCAGAGCCTTCTCGCCCCGATATTCGCGCTGCGAGTTAACAGCCGTACGCATAAAGTTTACCATCGATACACCGGGAATCTCAACCGGATACTGGAAAGACAGGAAAATGCCTTCCCAGGCACGCTGCTCCGGCTTCATAGCCAGCAGATCCTTGCCTTTGTAAAGAATCTCGCCTTCAGTTACCTCGTATTGCGGATTACCCGTCAGAATGGCGCTCAAGGTTGATTTTCCGGCTCCGTTAGGTCCCATAACGGCATGCACCTCACCCGGATTGATGGTCAGGTTAATACCTCGTAATATCTCTTTTCCTCCCACACTGGCGTGCAGGTTCTTTATTTCAAGTAATGCCATGTATATAATATTAAAACTATTTAGTCTGATGCCTAAAACTGCTCCAGATAGGCAATTCGTTTCCGGGTGTCCGGGTGTGTGCTGAACAGACTGCTGAAGGCCGATTCGAGGAAGTTCTGCTTCATCTCGTCAGGCTTGGCAATAAACAGTTGCGCCACATCCGACCGGCTCACATCGTCAAGACCCGGATTGGCCGAAATCTTCCGCAATGCCGAAGCCAGCGCCAAAGGATTGCCGCACAGTTCAGCCCCTCCGGCGTCGGCCATGTACTCGCGCTTACGGCTGATGGCAAAACGGGTCAGCAAGGCAAAGAAATAGGCAATAAAAGCCAGAACCGCTGCTATCAGCATACCCACTGCGGCTCCGTTCCCTTTCTTGCTGCTGCCTCGGGTACTTGTATTCAGGAACATGCGGAAGGCAATCTGAGCCACCATGCTGAAAATACCCACAAACACGATGCTCACTATCAGCAGTCGCGTATCGCGGTTCTTGATGTGTGTCAGTTCGTGTCCGATAACGCCTGCCAGTTCTTCGTCATTCAAAGTATTCAGCAAGCCTCGGGTAACGGTAACCGCGTAGGTCTTCTCATCGATACCCGAAGCATAGGCGTTCAGCTGCTTATCCTCGACCACATATACCTTCGGCATGTTCATACCCCCGGCGATGCAGAGATTCTCAACAATGTTGTACACCCGCATGTTATCCTTGCGTTCCAGCGGATGAGCCTGGGTTGCATTACGGATAACGGCATCGTTGATGAAATAGGCGATGATGAACCAGATGCCCACTACGCCCAAAACCACCGGCAGATACTCCAGGGTCAGCGCATTGGCGGTATCCCATTCGAAAGGCAGAGGCCGTCCGTACTCATCTCTCCCCATGCTGAGCAGGCACAGGATGGTAAAGAAAGCCCATACCATACCTACCACCAGCAGCGGGAAGCAGCAAAGCAGCAATACCGATTTGATATTGTTGGACGACTGCTGCGTATAAATGCCTACGTACTTCATTCAATAATCAGAATTTCACTTCAGGAGCCTTGTCGTAAGCCGCGCGTTCAGAGGCAGGAACTTCGAACATCGGTTCCTTCTGGAATCCGAACATACCTGCCAGCAGGTTTCCGGGGAAAGTCTGTACGGCATTGTTCAGTTCCTTGGTAGCCGAATTGAAGAAACGGCGGGTAGCAGCCAGCTTATTCTCCACATCTGCCAACTCGGTCATCAGCTGCTGGAAGTTCTGGTTGGCTTTCAGGTCAGGATAAGCCTCGACCGAAACACGCAAACCTGCCAATGCGCTGCTCAGCTGGTTATCGGCTGCAATCTTACTGTTGATGTCGGTCGCGTTCATGGCAGCCGTACGATATTGTGTCACCTTTTCAAGCAGTTCCTTCTCGTGTGTGGCATAACCCTTAACGGCATTCACCAGATTGGGAATCAGGTCATAGCGCTGCTTGAGCTGTACGTCGATGTTCGAGAAAGCGTTCTCGCGGTTATTACGCAGTTTAACCAGATTGTTGTAAAGACCGATAACGATGACGGCCAGTACGACCAGAATTACAAGAGCAATAATCATAATAATAAAGGTTTAAAAGTTATTATATCGTTATTAATTATCCGACTGAATTCTCAATACTCAACGAAAGCAGTTTCTGCGCCTCGACTGCAAACTCCATCGGAAGCTTCGAAACAACTTCCTTGGCATAACCGCCTACAATCAGGCTGACGGCATCTTCTTCCTTGATGCCCCGCTGCTGACAGTAGAACAGCTGCTGCTCGTTGATTTTTGAAGTGGTTGCCTCGTGTTCCACCACAGCGGTAGGATTCTGAATATCCATGACCGGGAAGGTATGGGCGCCGCAAGTGTTGCTCAGCAGGAGCGAATCGCACTGGGTATAGTTACGGACCCCGTCGGCTCCGGGCAGGACCTTGACCAGACCGCGGTAGCTGTTCTGCGAATGTCCGGCTGAAATACCTTTCGAGATGATGCGGCTATGGCTGTTACGCCCGATATGAATCATTTTGGTTCCGGTATCGGCTTCCTGATAGTTGTTGGTAACAGCTACGGAATAGAACTCGCCCGAGCTGTTGTCGCCCTTCAGCACACACGACGGATATTTCCAGGTGATTGCCGAACCCGTCTCGACCTGAGTCCAGGAGATCTTCGAGAAATCGCCGGCACACAAGGCTCGTTTCGTTACCAGATTGTACACGCCGCCCTTGCCGTTCTTGTCGCCCGGATACCAGTTCTGTACGGTCGAATACTTCACTTCGGCACGGTCATGCACATAAATCTCGACCACAGCGGCATGTAGCTGGTTCTCGTCGCGCATCGGAGCCGTACAGCCTTCCAGATACGAGACATACGACTCGTCGTCGGCAATAATGAGCGTACGCTCGAACTGACCCGTTCCGCTCGAATTGATACGGAAATAACTGGCCAGTTCCATCGGACAGCGGACTCCTTTCGGAATATATACAAACGAACCGTCGGAGAATACAGCCGAATTGAGGGCCGAATAGTAATTGTCGCGCGTCGGAACAACCTTGCCCAGATACTTGCGTACCAGATCCGGATACTCGCGTACAGCCTCACCGAATGAACAGAAAATAATGCCCAGTTCAGCCAGTTTGTCGCGGTAGGTAGTCTTTTGGCTTTCCGAATCGACAATGGCATCGACCGCCATATTCGAGGCACCATCCAAGGGAGTACCGGCTGCGGCATTCCCTAAAAGCATATCGCGCTCGTGAAGCGGAATGCCCAGCTTGTCGAAAGTTTTCAGAATCTCAGGATCCACCTCTCCGTTGCCGGTTTTCTTTTTGGGGGCGGCATAGAACGAGATCTTGTCATAATCGACTTCATCGACCAGCACATGACCCCACGTCGGACGCGGCTGCTCCTTCCACCACCGGTAGGCATCCAGTCGGAACTGAAGCACCCAGTCCGGTTCGCCTTTCTTCTGCGAAATCAGCCTGACCACCTCCTCGTTCAGACCCATCGGAATCACCTCGGTCTCAACGTCGGTAGTAAATCCATATTTATATTCGCCTGAGGTAAGATCTTTCAGGACTTCCTCTGTATTGTTTTCTTCGCGCATTTATTCAAATATTTCACGTCACTTATTACCCTTCCGGTCCAAAATCGAGCGTCATCTGCGGATCCTGTTCCGGCAGCAGTCTGAATGTCATCCGATGATATTTGCTCGGACCCGACTGAGCAATGGCCGCCCGATGGTCCTTGGTGGGATATCCCTTGTTGACTTTCCAGTTGTAGACAGGAAACTCCCTGTCAATCTGCATCATGTAGTCATCACGATAGGTCTTGGCCAATACCGAAGCCGCCGCTATGCTCATCATCTTGCCGTCACCCTTGACAATCGTTGTATGCGGGAGATCCTCGAACGGATAGAACCGGTGACCATCTATCAGGAGTGCTTCCGGTCTGACCTTGAGTGCCCGGATGGCCCGATGCATGGCCTGAATGCTGCAACGCAGGATATTAGCCTGATCGATTTCCCGGTTGTCGCACACTCCGACAGCCCACGCGATGGCCTCGCGTTCTATGATGGGTCTCAACTCGTATCGCTGCCTTTCAGTCAGTTGCTTCGAGTCGTTCAGCAGGTCGTTTCTGAAATCGGGCGGCAGGATGACTGCCGCCGCATAAACCGGTCCGGCCAGACAGCCTCGCCCTGCCTCATCGCAACCAGCCTCCAAAACACCTTCGTGCAGATAGGGCAGTAACATATCAGGTCAGATGTAAGGCAGGCAGAATATGGTCGGTTACCCAAGGCATCACCACACCTACCAGCCTGTGCAGGTAAGGAATCAGCTGGCTTTCCTTCATCGGCTCGACAAACTTCAGGCCCTCAACGTGTGCTGCCGAAAATTCAAGTACGGCAACCACCAGAGCGGCAATGAGCGAGTACTTGATGAAGGCAAACAAACCTCCGCCTATCCGGTTCAGCCATCCGATGCACAACGATTTCATCAGCTTGCCCAACAGCCACGCCAGACGGTTCATGACGAAAAGCAGCAACAGGAATATCACTACCCAGACAACCACCGAACATACCAGATCGTCAGTAATGGTGGTGATCAGATAAGGTTTGGCGTATGGGCACAGCCAGTTGGCAACCAGCGCCGCAACAAACAAGCCGACTGTATCGACAAGTTCCTTGAAGAACCCGCGGTACAGTCCGATGCATATTCCTATGGCCAGAAAGGCCAGAATCAGAATGTCGTAAATGTTCATAGCTGTTTAACGGAATACCCGGAGTGAAAGCAAAGATCAAAGCTTTGCCTTCACCTCGATTTCAGAATAAGCCTCAATGAGGTCACCCTCCTGAATATTGTCGAATCCTGTGATGTTCAGACCGCACTCGAAGTTGGTACCGACTTCCTTCACGTCGTCCTTGAAACGCTTCAACGAGCCAAGTTCGCCTGCATACAGAACGATACCGTCGCGGATGACGCGCACCTTGTCGGTACGGTGAATCTTGCCTTCCTTGACCAGACATCCGGCCACCGATCCGACCTTGGTAATCTTGAAGACGCTCTTGATCTCCAGATAACCGCAGACTTCTTCCTTGAGTTCCGGCTTGAGCATACCCTCCATGGCTTCCTTGACCTCCTCGATAGCATCGTAAATAATGCTATAGGTACGGATATCGACACCGTCCTGATCGGAAAGTTTGCGGGCAGCCTGCGAAGGACGTACCTGGAATCCGATGATGATTGCCTTTGATGCGGCAGCCAACACCACATCGCTCTCGGAAATCTGACCGACAGCCTTGTGGATGACGTTCACCTGAATCTTCTCGGTACTCAGCTTGATGAGCGAATCGGTAAGGGCCTCGACTGAACCGTCCACGTCGCCCTTTACAATCAGGTTCAACTCCTGGAAGTTGCCGACTGCAATACGACGTCCGATTTCATCGAGCGTCAGACGTGTCTGGGTACGGAGCTGCTGCTCACGATGCAGACGGTCGCGCTTCTGTGCAATCTCGCGGGCTTCCTGCTCGGTTTCGAGCACACGCAACTGATCGCCTGCCGAAGGAGAACCGTTCAGACCCAACACCTGGACAGGTGTAGCCGGGCTGGCTTCTTCAACCTTCTGTCCGCGCTCATTGAACAAGGCCTTTACACGACCGTAGTACATACCGCAAAGAATCACATCGCCTACACGGAGCGTACCGTTCTGTACCAGTACGGTAGCCGTGTATCCGCGTCCCTTGTCGAGCGTAGATTCGATAACCGATCCGGATGCTTCACGGTTCGGATTGGCCTTCAGATCGAGCAGGTCGGCCTCAAGGAGCACTTTCTCCAAGAGCAGGTCCACATTCTTGCCTTCGCGGGCAGATATTTCCTGACTCTGATACTTGCCGCCCCAATCCTCAACCAGATAGTTCATGGCAGCCAGCTGCTCCTTAACCTTGGTCGGATTGGCTGTCGGCTTATCAATCTTGTTGATGGCAAACACAATCGGGACACCTGCTGCGGCAGCGTGGTTGATGGCTTCCTTCGTCTGCGGCATCACACCGTCGTCGGCAGCAATGATGATGATGGCAATATCGGTCATCTTGGCGCCGCGGGCACGCATGGCAGTAAAGGCTTCGTGACCCGGCGTATCAAGGAAGGTTACCTTACGTCCGTCGCTCAGCTTCACACTGTAGGCACCGATGTGCTGCGTGATACCGCCGGCCTCGCCCGCAATCACATTCGCGTTACGGATATAGTCGAGAAGTTTGGTCTTACCGTGATCGACGTGACCCATGACGGTAATCACCGGCGGACGGCTGACGAGTTCGCTCTCGCTATCCTCCTTCTGCTCCAGTTCCTGTTCAACCTCTTCGCTCATATATTCGGTCTGGAATCCGAATTCCTCGGCAACGAGGTTGATGGTCTCGGCATCCAGACGCTGGTTGATGGAAACCATGATGCCGATCGACATACAGGTCTGGATAACCTGTACCACCGACACCTTCATCATAGTGGCAAGATCGTTGGCAGTTACGTACTCGGTCAGTTTGAGCACCTTGCTTTCGGCTGCAGCTTCTTCCTGTGCTTCCGCAGCACGTTCGGCAGCCGCATTACGCTTCTCCTTACGATACTTGACATCCTTCTTATCGCGCTTGTTGGTCAGACGGGCCAATGTATCCTTTACCGACTTCTGTACATCTTCCTCGGTAACTTCAATCTTCTGCTGACGACCCTTGGTCTTGCCATGCTGACGCAACTCGTCGCGATCCTGACGACGCTGGTCGCCATGACTCTTCTTGTCACGTCCGCCGCCATTGCCGCCGTTATTGTTCTGGTTCCTGCCCTTCTGGATCTCTTCGTCGATGTTCACCTTCTGGGCACCATGATGACGGTTACGTCCTTCTTCACGCTGGGCTCGCTGATCGGCATTCTTCTGGTCACGTTCCTTCTTGCGCTCTTCCTTCGTCTTCTTCTTCGGACGGGTGCTTTGATTCAACGCATCCAGATCGATGGTACCTACCACCTTCATCTGAGGGGCTTCGGGGGTATTCAGACGGAATACCTCTCCGTTACGGGCCTCTTCAGGCAGCGGATCGTCGTTGATACGGTCACGCGAACGCTCGCCCATCTGAGTCTGGTTAGGACGCTTCTGTTCCTGCGGTTTGGGCTGTTCGGCCTTGACTTCCGGCTGCTGAACAGGGGCTGGAGCAGGCTTCTCCGGCTTCTCGGCCTTCACCTCTTCAACGGGTTTCTGAACAGGTGCGGGCTCGGGAGCCGCAACCGGTTTCTCTTCAGCAACAGGCTCAAGAACGGCTACCGGCTCCTCTTTTACGGGAGCAGGCTTCTCCGGAACCTGTGCTTCGGGCTTCTTCGGATTCAGATCGATGGTTCCAACTACCTTCAGACGAGAGTTCAGCTTCTCTTCACTTGGGGTTACGGCCTTTGTAGGCGCAGCAGAAGCCGAACGCGACTCCTCCTTGATCTTGTCACGAGTCTGCTGACGTTCCAGACGCTCACGCTCGGACTCCTCTTTCACGGATTTGTCCTTGTTGAACTCTTTTCGGAGCAGCTCGTATTGTTCGTCGGTAACATTGGCCATCGGTCCGTCGACGGTCACACCGACTTTCTTTTCCAGAAAGTCCATCAGTGTCTGTACACCAACGTTAAAATCTTTTGCTATCTTGTTTAATCTCATTTATATACTTTTTTAAGTTAGTTAATGAATGTAGGAGGAAAGGCCGAAGCTCCTGCTTACTGGTCAAACTCCTTCTGAAGAATGCTGCGTACATCGGCAACAGTCTCCTCTTCCAGGTCTGCCTGATCGGCCACCATCTGCGGATCAGCCTCCAGAACAGCCTTGGCGGTAGCCAGACCGATACCCTTGAGGGACTGGATGACCCATGGCTCGATTACATCCGAGAAATCGTCGAGGAAGATATCGTCGCTGTCACCCTCACGATATACATCGATGGTATAGCCGGACAGCAACGATGCCAACTTGATATTTGCACCGTTCTTACCGATAGCAAGACTTACCTGATCGGGACTCATGAAGACTTCTGCGGTCTTGCTCTCATCGTGCAGGTTAATCATCGAAATGGAAGCAGGAGCCAAGGCACGCTGAATGAACAGCTGGGTATTGGTGGTGTATGGAATCACGTCGAGGTTCTCGCCACGAAGTTCGCGCACGATACTGTGAATACGGCCACCCTTCACACCTACACAAGCTCCTACCGGATCGATGCGGTCATCGCTGGTTTCAACAGCAATCTTGGCACGTTCGCCTGGCAGACGGACAATCTTCACAATGCGGATGGTTCCGTCGGCAACCTCCGGAATTTCGCGTTCCATCAGACGCTGCAGGAAAACCGGAGCGGTACGGCTCAGGATAATCTTAGGATTGTTGTTGGCATTGTCCACACGGAGAACTACGGCGCGAACCTGATCTCCCTTGCGGAAATTGTCGCTTGGAATCTGCTCGTTGCGAGGCAGCGAAAGCTCATTGCCCTCCTCGTCAACCATCAGCATCTCGCGCTTCCAAATCTGATAAACCTCGGCCGAAATGATCTGACCGATCTGATCTTTATACTTATTATAAAGAATGTCTTTCTGCAGCTCAAGAATCTTGGCAGCCAGCGTCTGACGCAGGTTCAGGATGGCACGGCGTCCGAACTTTTCAAACTGTACCTTCTCGGTAAAGTCTTCGCCTACTTCAATATCCTCAACAGTCTGACGGGCTTCGGACAAAGTAACTTCAAGGTTCTCGTTTTTCAATTCATCATCGGCAACAACCTGACGGTTTTTCCAGATTTCAAAGTCTCCCTTATCCGGGTTGATAATGATATCAAAGTTCTCGTCGGTCTCGAACATCTTGGCCAAAACCGAACGGAAGGAATCCTCCAACACACTGATCATTGTGGAGCGATCGATGTTCTTCAGCTCCTTGAATTCCTTGAAGGTGTCAATCATTGACATCACTTCTTCTTTTTCTCTTGCCATTCTTTTTGCGGTATATTTAGAAATTAATAATATATTTTACTTGATTTACGTCTTTATGCAAAAGGTGCTGATGATGCTGCACTTCCTGCTTCTTTTTACTTTGCTTTCCGGTTTCCGGGTCGACGGTTTTTTCCATCGTTGTCCAATCCAGATCGAACCCTTCCTCGTCGGTAGCACCCAGTATTCCTTTCAGCTTGTGACCGTCTCGCAGCAGAACCTCGACTTCTTCGCCCTCAAACTTCTGATATTGCCTGAGTACTTTGAGCGGAGATGTCAGACCGGCACTCCCGACCTCAAGTTCGAAATCTTCCCGGTTACGGTCCATGTGGCTGTCAATATAATCTGACAGAAGCGCACATTCGTCAATATCAACGGCTTCGTCATTGTCAATCTCTACCACAATCCTGTTGTCGCGGCTCACGGTTACGTCAACCAGATAACTCTCGCTTTCGCTTTCCAGCAGGAACTGATCCACCAGATCAACAATTTCTTGTTTTTGTATCATGTCTGTCTTTTTTCTCAATATTCGGATGGTAAGGAACGATGTCTGTCTGAGACCCCGCCTTACAGAAAGCGTGAAGAGAAACGCTCTTTTTTGCGTCTCTCTTCATCACATTTCCGATGCAAAGGTAGGCATTTATTTTAAAATGTGCAAGAAAAATCACTTTTTTTTTCGTTTTTACGCCTTATTTCATGATTTTTCCATATATTTGCATCGAAAAGTTGCAATAAAATCTATAAATATGAATCACTTGGTTATTATGGCCGGCGGCATTGGAAGCCGTTTCTGGCCAATGTCTACACCGGAATGTCCGAAACAGTTTCTCGACATTATGGGAAGCGGTCGGACGATGATACAGCAAACATTCGAACGGTTCAGCGGCCTGGTCGACATCGGGCATGTCTGGGTTGTTACTTCCAAAAACTTCAAGGATCTGGTTTCAGAACAGCTGCATGGCATCAATCCACAACATATTCTTCTGGAGCCATGCATGCGCAATACGGCTCCCTGCGTAGCCTACGTCAGCTGGAAGATTCAGGCCGAGGATCCGGATGCAAACATTTTTGTAGCCGCTTCCGATCATCTGGTTACCAACGAGACAGAGTTCAAGGCCTGCGTCAAAAAAGGTATTGACTTTATCTCCGAAGGAAACCGCATCCTGACCTTAGGTATGCAGCCTACACGTCCCGAAACCGGCTATGGCTACATCGAACAAGGCGCTCTGACGGAGGGCACAAAAGACAACCACGGCATTTACAAGTTGGCAGCCTTCCGCGAAAAGCCTGATCTGGCTACCGCCGAAAAATACCTGGCTACCGGCAACTATACCTGGAACTCGGGTATGTTTATCTGGAATGTCAGGACTATCGTCGGCGAACTGCGCAAATATCAGCCGGAAATTTCGGCCATCATGGATCGGCTGGCTCCCGCCTTCTTTACGCCGCAGGAACAGGTGCTGGTGGACGAACTCTATGCCACCTGTCCGAAAATATCCATCGATTATGCCGTCATGGAGAAAACCCAGCTGGCCTTTGTCATGCCTGCTGAGTTCGGATGGAGCGACCTTGGTACCTGGGGTTCGATGCATACGCTGCTGCCACAGGACGAACATGCCAACTCGGTGGTCGGCGACCAGGTCAAGGTCATTGAAAGCGAAGGCTGCATGATCCGCATGCCGCAAGGCAAGCAGGTGGTGATCCAGGGACTGAAAGACTGCATCGTTACAGAACACAACGGAGTGCTGCTCATCTGCAAGCTTTCCGAAGAACAACGCATTAAGGAATGGCACAACTGACAATCGTAAAGGTAGGCGGAGGCATTGTCGAAGACGAGAAAAGCCTGCATGCCCTACTCGACAAGTTTGCCCGCATTGAGGGCTTGAAGGTTCTGGTACACGGAGGCGGACGCAGCGCCACGCGCATTGCCGAACAGCTGAACATCCGGCAAACCATGATTGGCGGACGTCGCATCACCGATGCCGAAACCCTCAAGGTCGTTACGATGGTTTATGCCGGACTGGTCAACAAAAACATCGTAGCACAACTTCAAAAAAGGCACATCAATGCGCTGGGTCTGACCGGTGCCGACATGAACGTTATCGTTTCGCACAAACGGCCGGTCAAGAAAGTGAAGATGGAAGACGGCAGTGTTCAGGATGTAGATTATGGTTTTGTAGGAGATATCGATAAGGTAAATGCCGAACTGATTGCCGAACTGATTGCGAAAGGCGTTGTTCCGGTTCTGTCTCCCATCGGTCATGATAAACACGGAAACCTTCTGAACACCAATGCCGACACCATTGCGGCCGAAACCGCCATTGCCTTGGCCAACGTACAGGAAGTTTCGCCGCTGACCATGCATCTTTCTCCCAAATTCGAAGTCAGACTGATGTACTGCTTTGAAAAGAAAGGCGTGCTCCGGAATCCCGATGACGACGATTCGGTGATTCCTGCCATTACATCCGGCGATTTCCCGAAACTGGTGGATGAAGGAATCGTTTCAGGCGGTATGCTGCCCAAGCTCGAAAATTCTTTTCAGGCTATCAGGGCAGGTGTCCGGGAAGTGATCATCACACAAGCCGATGCCATCGACAATCCGGATGCAGGCACCCGTTTGAGCCAATAAGCCCGACAGATTCCCTTTCCTCTATTTTATTTTATAAACTTTTGCATATTCTTTGGCCGGTATCGATCCGGCCGAAGAATAGCATTTTACAGGTGCCGTAACATAGTACGATCCGGCTGAATAGCTGACATTGCCTTCCAACTGACCGTAATAGACAAAGGCGTCTGTTCCGACGTCACCCGTAACCATCACCTGAAGCGAAAGCTGCTGGGTGTTATCGTCCGTCACTATCGGGATTGCCGCATAACAGCTTGTTCCCCACGATGTACCTTCGTACGACTGATCATAATTAGCACTACCTTCCTCTCTGCCAATCTGGATTAACTGACCATATGCCATGTCATTCCCCTCAGGTTCCTGCAAGGAAATATAGCGGTTGGCCGAAGATGACCTGTAGATTTCATTGGCCTCCACATACCAATAATAATCATCGTACAATTGCGGATTCCTGCCGGTGTCACAGATGCGTACTTCGGTAGTGCGATGACCGAAACCTACTTCGTCCGACTGCATATCCAACCAATCTTCCAACGAATACTGTCCCGTTGAATCGACTAACGAAAGACGCAAAATACACTGAATCTGATCGAGCACAATACTATCGGCATACGTAACGGATGCTTTCCGCTTCGATACGTTACAATTGGCCGGAAACTGTTTGTATCGGAAGTCATATCTGGCTTTTAAAGTATCAAGACGTCCGTCTTGACCCTGAAAGTTAAACCTGATACGGGAAATGGTATTCGGTGATTTTGCTATCAGGCGGTAAGGCTGCAGCAACGAAACCGACAAATTACTGTTATTGGCCAGGAATGCAGTATCGTGTGATACACAAAGCAAGGTATCGTCCAAATCCCGCTGAAGCCAAAGAACGGTATCTCCATACGTCTCCATCGAAATCAAACCAATTCCTTCCTTCGGTGCATCTGCTACCGAAAATGAGAACGTAAAGTCTCGCAATTTTGCCTTTTCCTCAGGGATTACTACATTCTCATCCAGTTTGCAAGAGGTCAGCAACAGGATGGATGAAAGGAAAAACAGAAGTATTCTTCGGATCATATTATAACTTTCGTATTATATATATAAATGAGTCAGACGGCAATAATGTTTGCGGCCTTGGCCGGCACCGACTATCCCAGTATCTCCCGTGCCTTGCTCAACGCTTCCACTTTGCCGCAATCCACCCATCGGCAGTCTTGAGGCAGAATCGTATGGGCAATAGGATGTTCCATGCATGCCGACAGATAGAAATCAATAATGGAAAACACCTCGTCAGGATATTGACGCAAGGCTTCGTATATACCTGGCATAAGTACATGAATGCCTGAAAACGGGAACCATTCCAAATCGTCGATGTTTTCTGTTCCCATACACTTCCCGATATTACCTTCCGGTTTTTCATTGAGCCAGCCACGCAGCAGACCATCACGGTTAAAAAGCAGGAATCGGGACGTTTTCCGCTGACTTGTAACCAGCAGAGCCGCCTTTTCCGGCATCATAGCTTCTGACCTATGGTACAAATCGGCCAAGTCAATATCACAGGCAATATCTACGTTGTGAATAAGAATCGGCTTCGACAAATCGAACAACGGCAAAGCCCTCTTGATGCCTCCGCCTGTATTCAGAAGCAGCTCACGTTCGTCGCTCACCTGAATGTCAAGACCGAAGTTCTGATTTTTGTGAAGGAAATCGATGATTTGCTGTCCGAAGTGATGAACATTGACCACAATATGGCTGAATCCCTGTCTTTTCAGTTTCAGTATGACATGTTCGAGCAGAGGTTTTCCTGCCACCTCTACCATAGCTTTGGGACGATCGTTGGTCAATGGCTGCAGACGGGTGCCCAATCCCGCCGCAAAAATCATGGCTTGCATAACTGACAATACTCTACTATTAAAAACGGGTACAAAGGTAAGAAAAATCTCTATTATATACAAATAAATAACGAAAAAATAAAAAATTAGGTATCAAATTATAGGAAATACGGACAAAATACAGATAGTCCTTAGATTTTAAACAACAAAAAAAGGACCCCAAGTTGGAGTCCTTTTTGTAAGGTGGCCGCTTCCTACTCTCCCGCTTTGGCAGTACCATCGGCGTAGCAAGGTTTAACTTCTCTGTTCGGAATGGTAAGAGGTGGAGCCCTTGCGCTATAACGGCCTTACTATGGAAAGCCTTTC
>JAGBQS010000110.1 GCA_017632695.1 Bacteroidales bacterium | reverse complement strand
TTAACAGAAGGTAACAGGCTTGCAGCCTGTGTAGTTAACGTACGTTTGTTTCTGCTGATAAAATCAGGAGGTAACAGGTGTTATTGGGAGGTAACAGGCTTACAGCCTGTGTAGTTAACGGACATTTGTTTCGCTTGCATTGGTAACGTCCGCTAACTCCCATTAACTCCCGATAACTTCTATTTATTAACTCCCATCAAATATAAAAACGGGTCTGACGCAATGTCAGGCCCGTTGTTTTTTTACTTTCCCCGTTTCCGGCTGCACGCCTTGCATACACCCTGCAGGATGTACGTGATGTGCCGTACCTCGAAGCCTTCGGGGACCTCCACCGCCGGAATGGTCTCATGTTCCAAGCAGACGGTCTTGCCACACACGGTGCACGATAGGTGCACATGCTGGTTGCGGTGCAGGCAGTACTTCTGCTGCCCGCTCCCATCGTCCACGGTCTGCAGCAAGTCCTTTTTCTCGAACAGGGAAAGGGCGCGGAACAGCGTGCTGCGGTCCACGGTCGGCAACAGCCCCTCCAGATCGGACAGGGCAAACGCATAGTCCAGGTTCGAGAGCGTCCGCCAAATCAGGATCCGCACAGCCGTCGGTCGCACGCCATGTTGCTGAAACAGAAGTTCTATGCTATCGTTCATAACGTCGTGTATTATCAGTTTGGACATAAACTGTCAGATTTTCGTGAGCAAAGTTAGCATTTTTCAACCAAACCTCCAAATATTGCCGACAGAAATCCTATATTTCCGGCCAAAATTTTGGAGAATGACAAAAACAACGTAACTTTGCGCCCGTTATGAGTAAAAAGATTGCGATTATTAACGATATTTCAGGTTATGGACGATGCAGCACGGCTGTCATTCTGCCCATCGTCAGCTATTTAGGCATTCAGGGCTGCGCCCTGCCCACTGCCATATTCTCCAACCATACCGGATTCCCGTCCTTCTTCTGCAAGGATTTTACCCAGTACATGCCCGCATACATCAGTGAGTGGAAGAAACTGGACCTGCAGTTCGACGGTATTCTGACCGGCTTCCTGGGTTCGGAGCGGCAGATTGCCATCGTCGAGGACTTTATCCAACAGTTCCGCAACCCCAATACCCGCGTGATCATCGACCCTGTGATGGGCGACAACGGCAGGATCTATTCCACCTACACCGACAAACTCTGTCAGAAGATGCGCCGTCTGGTGGCCTACGCCGACATTGTTACGCCCAACCTCACCGAGGCGTGCATCCTCACCAATACGCCGTACAAGGCCTGTGGCTGGACGCATTCCGAACTCAACACGATGGCGCAGAAGCTCCTGGACATGGGAGCCCGCCAGCTGGTCATTACCGGCATACTGATGGGCAAGGATTCCGTAGGCAATGCAGTAGCCGAACAGGGCAAGATGACCATCTTCCAGCGACAGCGGGTGGTCGAAGAAACCCGATCCGGTACAGGCGATGTGTTTGCCGGCATCATTGCGGCCGATGCGGTTAACGGCATCGAGTTCGCCCCATCCGTCAAACGCGCCAGCCGCTTTGTCCGCCAAAGTCTGGTCGAGACCATGAAAAGCGGCGAGACTGCCCGCAATACCGGCATCGACTTCGAAGCCACGCTATATAAGTTAAAGAGGAGGTGAACGAATTGACGCTGAAAGCGTCAATTCATTTACGATTTATTCATTTACCATTTACGATTTGTTTTTTTGAGCAACCTACCTAAAACAAACAGCGCCGGGAGATCCTGACGCTGTTGTTTATAAGAACGGAAAGTAGTAATCAAATCAATCGAGTAAGCGGAAATCAATCGAAGAAGCCGGGCTGCTTGTACTCGATGCCCAGTTCTCGGTCGACGGTGGCGAGAATGCCCTGTACCTGTCCGAGGGCGAACATACGGCCAAGCAGGGTGTAGCCGGCATTGTGGCCGTGTGAAGACTCGTCGAAAATGCCGCCGGACTGGTCGGTAAAGGTCATACCGTGATCAACACGCATTGGCAGCGCGGGATTCTCCTGCTCGAAGATACGGCAGAGCTCGATGAGGTCGGCACGTCCGCCTAAGTGGCTGGCTTCGGTGAAGTCGCCGTTCGGGAAGATGTGGCACGAACGCAGGTGAACGAAGTGCGTGCGCGATGCGAACTTCCGGGCCAGATCCACAACATTGTTGTAGGCACCTGCCGAGAGGGAACCGGCACAGAACGTCAGACCGTTGTGCTTGTTCGGAACAGCGTCGAGGAACCACTGGATATCCTCTTCCGTGCGGACGATACGTGGCAGACCCAGCACCTCGATAGGCGGATCGTCAGGGTGTACGCACATGTTCATGTTGTATTCCTCGCAGGTAGGCATGATAGCCTCAAGGAAGTACTTCATGTTGGCACGCAGCTGAGCCTTGTCGAAGCCCTTGTAGAGGTTGAGGAAGTCGCGGAACTTCTGGATAGGAGCCTCGTCGTTCTCGCTGAAGT
>JAGBQS010000109.1 GCA_017632695.1 Bacteroidales bacterium | reverse complement strand
GACTGAGTACGAGATGGCAACCGGTCGCAATACAGCCAACGACTATTATCAGACGATGGGCGATACCCAGACCATCGGCCGTTACTTTGACGGTTACAACAACCAGTGGAACTGGCTGAACGGCTATGTACAGGGCTCCTATACCTATGGAAACCTGATGCGTGCAGGTGTGGTAGCCTCATTGGACGGCGCCAGCTCGGTAGGAGCCGATGCCGACCGCATCGCCTTTTATCCGGGTGTAAATGCGGCCGTTATGCTGGGTAACTGGCAGATTCTGAAAGATGCAGACTGGCTCGACCGTTTGGATGTGTATGCCGACTATAGCATTACGGGCAACAGCCGCTACTCGTCGAAGTTCGGACAGTACTATTATACCTCACAGCCCTATCAGACCATTGCCGGTATTGTCCGTGCCAATGTGCCGAACACCGGCCTGACCCCTGAAAAGGATCATAACTTCCAGGTGGGTGCGGATATGGCCTGGATGCAGAACCGGATGGGAGCTAAGGTAACCTTCTTCAATACAGTGGCTAAGGATGTCCTGATGCTGGGTCGTAATTCGTCGGCTCTCGGCACATCGCCATATTACTGCAACGACGGTGAGGTGCTGAGCCGCGGTGTGGAGATCGGGGTCAACGTTGTTCCGGTCCGGACCGCCAACTGGACGTGGACAATTGCCTTGCAGTCCACTTTCCTGAAGAACGAGGTTCAGGGCTTGGGTAAGCTCAATTCGTTCATCACCAATCTGAGCGATGGCGGTGAAATCATCTCGAAGAAAGGCGAGGACCCGTATGCATTCTTCGGTTATCAGACCAATGGCGTTTACAGCACAACAGCCGAAGCCGAGGCAGCCGGCCTCACCAACCGAAACGGTGTTGCCTATCAGGCCGGTGATGTGAAGTATGTGGACCAGAATCACGACGGCATCATCAACGATGAGGATAAGGTGATTCTGGGCAGTGCTACGCCTGATGTGTTCGGCTCTGTCTTCACCAGCCTGCAGTATAAGAACTGGGCGCTCGACCTGAACTTCGTCTTCAGTCAGGGTAACAAGGCCTACAATGCCGTCCGTCGCATTACCGAATCATCGAAGGACTTTGCCAACCAGTCGAAGTCGGTTATCCGTCGCTGGCAGAACGAAGGTGACGTGACCGATATGCCGCGTGCCAACTACGGCGACGTGATCGGCAACAACGATATGAGCGACCGCTTTGTTGAGGATGCTTCCTATATCAAGTTGCGCGACATCACCGTCTCGTACACCTGGAACAAGAAACTCTGGAACTTCATCCAGAGCGGAAGTGTCTTTGTGTCGGGCCAGAACCTGGTATGCTATACCAAGTATCTGGGCTCGGATCCGGAGTTTGCCTACAGCAACTCAGCCGGCATGATGGGCGTGGATTATGGCAAGGTAGCTTTGCCTAAGAGTGTGAAAATCGGAGTTAACCTGCACTTCTAATTGACAATTGAAATATGAAACATACTTTGAAAAGTGTTAAGACATTCGGCCTGGCTCTCCTGATCGGGGGAGTAGCAGGCGGATTGACTTCCTGCGATGATTTCTTCCAGCCGGAGACAGCCGATGCTTTGTCGGGCGACGATTACATGTCGTCGATTACCGAAATGGCTACGGGTTATCTCGGCGTACTGACCAAGATGCAGGCTGTGGGCGACAAGGAAATCTATCTGACCGATACGCGCGGCGAAATGCTCGAACCTACCGATCAGTCGATTGCCGAACTGATTGCCCTGTATAACTACGATGATGACCTGACCGGCAACTCGTATGCCAATCCTGCCGGTTATTACGATGTGGTGATTGCCTGCAACGACTATTTGCAGAACATGCTCGAGTTCAAGGCCAAGTATCCGGAAATCGTAGCTGAGACCGATTACTTTGAGGGTCTGTTTGCTTCGGCTATCCGTGTCAAGGTCTGGGCCTACATGACTTTGGCCGAGATTTACGGTCAGGCATTGTGGTTCGACGATCCGATCACTTCGATCAAGGATGTCCGCAATACCGATATCTTTACACACGTGCAGACCGAAGATATTGTTTCCCGTTGTCTGAACCTGCTCGAGAACGGTTATCAGGGCTATTCGGCCGAGGAAGATTTCTCGTGGATTGCCTGGGTGGATGCCGAGAATGTCAACTCCATTGCATCGTCCAACTACCGTTACTGGGATATGATGACGCCTCCTTACTTTGCCCTGCGTGCCAAACTGCTTGTCTGGAAGGGCGCTTTCCAGGAGCAGCGTGGCGAGGATGCCACACAGACATACAAGGATCTGTGCCAGACCTTGCAGGATAAGTTCAAGAGCTACTGGCCGGGCTTCAAGCACTATTGGAAACGCTGCCCGACCACTCCGGGTCACTACAGCGCTTTCTGGAACAACAATACGCCTTATCAGGAGGAAGTGGTAAGTGCCATCATTTACGATTACACGAAGAACCAGACCAACCGTCTGCTTTACCATTTCTCGACCGAGTATCCGAATGCGTTCCTGCTCCAGTCGAACGAGATTGCCCGTGAGCGTTTCACCGATACCGAACTGGATCCGTTGGGCACACAGACACAGGATTCCCGTCTGAACGTGATTACAAAGCAGGATGGCAACAACTGGTATATCTCCAAGTTCCGTCCGATGGGCTCGACAGTCCGTGCCTACGCTTATCAGGACGATGTGCATATCTACAATTTCCGTTGCTCGGAACTCTTCCTGTGGATGGCCGAGGCACTGAATCATCTGGGCCGCTACAAGGCATTGAGCGTTATCCTGAACAACGGTTTCGAAACTACGGACTACGACATGCTGCTCAATATCGAGAACGGAGCCGATTCGTTGGTTTCGGCCGCAGATCTGGCTGAGTTCTACGATTTCCATACCTATTGGTGCATTCCGACCTCCGAAGACAAATACGGCCGTTATACCGGCTTCCGTGGCTGTCTGAGCCTGGGTGCTGTCGATATCTGGACAGGCAGCGATGACGGTTCAACTCCGCACACACACGCCGAGGCACAGCGTCACAACGATGAGCTGCTGGCTAACGAGTGGATGTTCGAGTGTGCCTGCGAGGGTAAGGTTTATCCGAACCTGATCCGTTTCGCCGAGCGTTATCAGGATCCGACCATCATTTCAGACCGTGTAACGCCTAAGTACGAGACATCGAAGACGGGTGCCTCAGTGGCATCGGTCAAGCAGAAGATCGAGTCGAAGAATGCCAACTCCGGCGTGATGGGCTATTATGTGCCTTGGAGTCTGTATTGATTAAAAGTGGAATACTAACTTTATATTAACAAACAATGAAAAAAACATTATTGCTTTTGGCTGTCGCCCTGCTGGGCTGTTCAGCCATGAATGCCCAGTTCAAGAAAAGCTGGGACTTTACCAAAGGGTTGAGTGAAGAGACTGTTGCCAACCTGAATGCCGATGCCACCAATTGGTCTTCGAACGGTACCGATGGCGAAGGTACTACCAACAACTGGAAGAACAACACCAAGGTCGATGCCTCCAGCTATCTGAAGGCTAACGGCGAGGTGATTCCTGAAATGGAAGGTCTTTATATCAATATTGGCAGCAACGGTGCCAATTCCATCCATCTGGCTCAGAACAAGATTCGTCTGACCCGCAAGAACACCATCATCACCTTCCCGAAACTGGCCAACGGTCAGACCATTACGGTGCGTGCCCGTTCGGCTAATGCAACTGCTACCAACCGCGGTTTTATCGCCAATTCGAGCAACCTGGTTTATATTTCCGGTCCTGCCGGCGGTACCTGTCTGGGCAATCAGGTTGAGGGTGCTACCCCTGACGAGGACGGTAACTACACACTCATCTGGCAGGTGCAGACCGAAGAGACCGATTCCGTTGAGGTTTCTCTGAAGCTTTCTCCTGAAGGCGGTCTGGATATCGCTTCGTTCATGATCGATAACGGCGATGCTCCTGTCATCGAGGAGGATCCCAGCGTAGCTTACGTTTATTCGGGCGACCCGGATGCCGATAATTTCCGTCAGTATGCCGGCTTGGATGATTACACCACCGTTACCAACATTGCTGTGAGCGAACTGCTCGAAGGTTCCGTAAGTGTGGACAGCATCGAGTCGTTCGACCTTGTTGTGCTGCCTAAGTCCGCCTACGAGCCGGAAGGTGCTGCCGCATATCTCAAGGAGCGTCGCAATCATGTTCCGATGCTGGATTTGTCTGTTCCTTCTTATTATCAGCCCGTCAATAATGTTTCCACCATTAAAGTGTTCGAAGGTTACTTGGATTCTGAATGGTTCGAAGGACTTGAGTATTCCGGCGAAAATGACGATGAGCTGCAGCTCTTCAATGGCGAAACCGGTGCTTATGGTATTGAGTATGCGTTCCCGGAGAATGGTGTATATTCCGGTGACGTTTTGGCCACAACAGGTGATGCTTATACTCTTTACATCTATGGCAAGAAGAACACTTATATGAATTTTCCGTTGGATGACGAACAGATTGTTGCCGATGGTGACCTGAACCTTACTGAAACCGGTATGGCTCTGATCAGCAATATCGTTAAGTGTCTGAAAAATACAAAGGCTACGGTAGTAGAGGCTGCCAAGCCAACCGTTAAGACAGTTTACGAGGATGGTGTTTCTACCGTATCTTTGTCTACATCCATTCCTAATGCTACTATTTACTATACTGTCGACGGTTCAGAGCCTAATGTTGAAAGTGAAATCTATTTGGGTTCGTTGGCATTTACACAGCCTGCTACCCTGAAGGCTATCGTTGTGGCTCCAGCCTACTATAATTCGGCTGTTCTGGAGGAACAGGTAATCATTAAGACCCAGCTGGCTATGCCTTCTGTTTCAGTGGCAGAGAGCGATGGCTTCACAACCATCACGCTGTCGGCAGCTGAAGGTGCTTCGGTTTACTACAGCTTCAACGGCATCACAACGGCTGCCGATGCGGCTGCCTACAGTGAGCCTGTAGTGATTACCGAGCCTGCTACCATCTATGCTTTTGCATCAAGCGAGACAATGTTGCCATCGGAGATGATGATCCGCGATGTGCGTGTAGGCGGCATTCCTTCCGTTAAGGATACGGTTGCCCACTTTACCGCCAACGAGAACGACTGGTTCACCAATGTTGCTTTCTACAACTATAATATGGAAGCACAGGATGTTCCTACCGAAAACTGGGCTGCCAAGGCTGCTTACTATTGGGGCAAGAGCGCATGGAACTACTATGGTACTGAGATTGACCATACCGAGACTGTTTACGAAGAGGACGGCGTAACTCCAGTGAAGTGCGCTGACGGTGTTACCGACTCAATCAAGACTGTTTACAAGGCAGATCCTGCAGCCGTTCAGTACGTATACTCTACTACCGAT
>JAGBQS010000108.1 GCA_017632695.1 Bacteroidales bacterium | reverse complement strand
GATCAGGACAGGACGTCCCTGTGAGATATACTCCTTGGCCTGGGCAATTACGGCCTTATACTTGGCACGTTTGGAGCGGTAGATGCGATCGTCCATATCGATACGGGCAACCGGACGGTTGGTCGGAATGCTCACAACATCCAGTTTGTAGATATCCCAGAACTCGCCGGCTTCTGTTTCGGCTGTACCGGTCATGCCGGCCAGTTTGTGGTACATACGGAAGTAGTTCTGAAGGGTGATGGTTGCAAAGGTCTGCGTAATCTGCTCGACTTTTACATGTTCCTTGGCTTCGACGGCCTGATGCAGACCGTCGCTCCAACGCCGGCCTTCCATGATACGGCCAGTCTGCTCGTCGACGATCTTAACCTTATTATCTTCCGAAACGATGTAATCCACATCTTTCTCGAACATCGTGTAAGCCTTCAGCAACTGGTTAACGGCATGAACGCGTTCGCCCTTGGTGGTGAAATCGTTCATGATTTCTTCCTTGCGGGAAATCTTTTCGTCGTCGCTCAATTCTTTGCTGTGTTCAATTTCGGCAATCTCGCTGCCGACATCCGGAATTACGAAGAACTTGGGATCTTCGCCCTCATGTGTCAGCAGATCGATACCTTTGTCGGTCAGATCCACAGAACGGTTCTTTTCCTCGATGGCAAAATACAATGGTTCAAGAGCCTCGGGCATACGCTGCTGATTGTTCTCCAGGAATGCGGCTTCGGCACGCAGCATCTCCTGCTTTACGCCGGGTTCGCCCATGAACTTGATGAGGGCGTTGCTCTTCGGCCAGGCACGATAGGCGCGATAAAGGGCTACGGCACCTTCGTCGCGAACCGTCTTGTCGTCGTTCAGAACTTTCTTCTTGGCTTCGTTCAGCAGCGTATTGAACAGCAGCTTCTGTGCCGAAACGAGTTTCTCTACGCGAGGACGGAATTCCTGATAGAGCTCTTCGTCGCTGTATTCCGAAGTGCGGGGAGTAGGACCTGAAATAATCAGAGGGGTACGGGCATCGTCAATCAGAACTGAGTCCACCTCATCGACAATGGCGTAGTTATGTTCGCGCTGAACAAGGTCGTCCGGGTGGGTGGCCATGTTGTCGCGCAGGTAATCGAAGCCGAACTCGTTGTTCGTACCGAAGGTGATATCGCAGTTGTAGGCTTTGCGGCGGTCATCGCTGTTAGGTTCATAGCGGTCGATGCAGTCAACGCTCAGTCCGTGGAACTGATAGAGCGGACCCATCCATTCGCAGTCTCGCTTAGCCAGGTAATCGTTGACGGTTACCACATGAACGCCGTTATGGGTCATAGCATTCAGGAAGACAGGCAGCGTAGCGACCAGCGTCTTACCTTCGCCGGTAGCCATTTCGGCAATCTTGCCCTGATGGAGGACCACACCGCCGAACAGCTGAACGTCGTAGTGAACCATATCCCAACGGATGGGGTTGCCGCCGGCAATCCAGGTTGTCTGATAGAAAGCCTTGTCGCCCTCGATGGTTACAAAATCCTTGGTGGCAGCCAGATCACGGTCCATCTGTGTGGCAGTAACCTCAACCGTTTCATTGTTGGCAAAACGGTAGGCCGTATTCTTGACGATGGCAAATACTTCGGGAAGAATCTTGGTCAGCTCGTCATCGAAGGTCTGCTGGATCTTTTTCTTCAGTTCATCGATTTCATTCCACAGTTTCTCGCGCTTGTCGACATCCAGTGTCTCAACTTTTTCGCGCAACTCTTCAATCTTTTTACGGTCGGCAGCCACCAGATCCTGCATTTCCTGCATCAGAGCCTGGCTGCGGGCACGCAATTCGTCGTTCGACAGTTTCTCGATGTTGGGGTAGATGGCCTTGATCTGATCTACCCAAGGCTGAATGGCCTTTACATCGCGTTGCGACTTGTTGCCGAACAACTTGGTTAAAATAGCATTAAAATTCATATTTCGATTAATTTTTTATTTTTCGTTTTGTTAATGTTTCACGCAAAGTGAAAGCAGTTTTCGTAGAGGAGAATTTTTGCGCCCCTACTGGGGAAATATTTTTTCCTCGTTGGGAAAATAATTTTTTCAAGTTAGAGCGTTAAAATGAACACATTGTTCCACGCCCGTTTTTATCTCACTCTGAGGGGTGCGGCTTTGGCTGCCGATGGTGCCCGGATCCGGATGCAGGCCGCAATGGTAGGAGCAATCGCGGTTGCATCGACAGGTGTTGCGATACGCTCGGCCTTGAACTGCGGCGACCAGATGATGGCAGGACCAGGTGCGATGTTGTATCTTACCTGAGCTTCTTCCTGACTGGCATCGTTGTACTTGAAGGTCCATCCGGGCAGGAGGGTCAGCACCAGATCTCCGCCCGTCTGACGGTTGTACGCCCGACGCATCCGTTTGATGCGTTCGTTGACATCGTTGTGCAGGATCTGATACTGGGTCGTCACATCTTCCACACCGCTGAACATCATCACGAACTCGGCTGCTGCCTGCTGTACTTCCGACAGTTTCAGGTTCTTCTGCTCGATTTCCCGATGGTTCAGATAAATCTGATTGTCCTGCAAATCGACCACATACTGGCCTTTGCCGTACATCGAAACCAGAAAACTGTTCAGCAGCGAGGTGCAACGGGTACCAGTGAAGGTGCCCACTTTCGTATCCTCAATTTCGGTTGTCTTGCCTTGTGTCTGTCCCGTTCCTGTCAGGTAAATCAGCGTGTTCTGCAGTCCGATCTGCTGGTCGATGATACTGAACAGGTTCTTCAGGGACATATCCAGACGCAGGTACATGTCCTGCAACTCTTCGGCATAAAGTTCCGGACGATCGTGCTTCCATGTGCCGCAATAGAGGGTCAGCTGGAGCATATCGGTATTCTGTCCCTTGCCCAGCGAACCTTTAGTCAGCAGCCATTCGGACAGTTCGACGATGGCATCATTAACCAGCGGGCTTGATTTGAACCATTCGTAAACGGGCTGGCCATACTGATAGAAGGTATGGATGAATCCGCGTGTTTCGTAATGGTAGGGCATGATGTCGAGCTTGCCGCCTTTCCCCATCGATTCCCATTCTGCATCGCTCAGGATGAATCCCAATGGTTTGTTGCGGTTCTTCACTTCCACATACTTGGGGAATCCCTTGTAGTAAGTGGTCGAAGCCCATTTGCCTTGCTTATCGTCAATCCAGAAAGCGCAGTCGGCCGTGTGTCCGGCTGCCAGAATGGCGCTTTCCGCATCGGGGGCGATGCTATACACGCGGCTTGCTTCCGATGAAGCTGTCTTCAGTTCATCGGCGAGTGTAGTGCTGCTGAGCGAACGGGGAGAATAGCTGTCGGAGGTGAAGTTGCCCAGATAGTCCTTGTCGAAGAATACGCTTTCTTCGCGCAGCCTTTGCGGATTGTAGACCTTTTGAGCGGAAACGCCGTTGTTGAAGGCGTACGAACCCGTTGCAAGTGCAGCCAGCGCAGCGGTAGCGTCCGGACAATCCACATCAAAGAGAACCTGCTCGTAAACGATGCCTTTGTCGAGCAGTAATTTCAGACCATTGTCGCTCAGCCTTTCTTCAAGGGCATAGAGATAATCCGTCCGAAGCTGATCGACCGCAATGCCGATAATCAGTTTCGGGGCCGTGAACTTCGAGCCGTTCCCCGATGCGGCGGGTTCGGCGGCAAGAGCATTCACAGCTACTAACAGCAGCAGGGTGGTGGAGAAGAGTGGATTGTATGTAGAACGCTTTTTCTTCACGTCTCGTCAGACTTCCAGTTTAATATAACTTAAGCTCCGGACTATCATCATGGCACATAATACCACAAATGCCGGATGGCAATACTGATCGGCCAAAGAGGCTGAAATCAGATATATAATTGCGAGCGCAAAGATAATAAAAAAATAAATACGTCGTATTTTTTTTGCGTTTTTTATCCAAATAAAGGCAACAAAAAACAAATTTGTGGGCAAAAGCCACATGCAGTTGATATTATTGTCGACTGCGGGGTGTTCGGAAAAGAAATTCAGGAACCAGATAATGATGCCTGTCACACCTGTCGCCAATAGCCAGAAAGAGTCGAAAAAACGGGTTGCCTTCGAGGTGGAATACCGGCGTCCGAGGTTGTTTTTCCGTTTCGATTCCCAGCTGGAAAGGGCAACAGCGACAAGCAGCAGTACGAAAGCTATGTTAAAAGGTTTCAGGGCAAAGATTCCATCATCCTGAATGGCTTCCAGGATTTCTGGCCTGTAGTCTGTCACACGTCGGTTTTCCTTAACCAAAGGAAGTCCGTCGAGAGTGGCGTTCTGGTAAGCTTTCCGGAGGTGATCGGGCAAGAACATCTGTTCGCGGAACGAGGCTGTCTGATCGGCTCGTCCGGCCAAAGCCAGCGCGATGCCGAAATCCAGCCAGTTGCCGGTTCCGGTTTTCTGCTGCAGCATCTGCCTCAAGGTGACGGGTTCAATCCAGGTGGTGTCGTAAACAATGTCGCCGATAAATCCGGTATCTGAAGATATGCTGTCCCGTCCGTATCTGTTCAGCATGTCAAACGGACGGGTTGCGCAGTTGTCGAAGAAGAAGTTGTAACGGTAATTCCGGTTTTCGGGCCGATAGTTTTCCAGGAGGGCATCCGTGAAATGTCTGCTTTGCTGAGCGTTCAGGTTCAGCACCTGTTCTGTCATTCCGAGGCCTCGGCGTTGGTATTCGTCTATAAAATCGTCGGTATAGACTGCCCCCATCTTGTAGTTGCAAATACCCTCAACGAAATGCAGTACAAAGTAAGGTTCGCGGTAGTTGTAAACGCCATAATGAAAAATCAGGTCGGCGCTGGGTCTTTTCAGGTCCCGTATGCGAATAGCTGTATGCCCGAAGCGCTCGAAACTCATAACGCCGGGTTCTCCGGTCAGGATCGAAACTTCAACAGAATCGCTGAAAAACTGTTGGGCATACGTTTCCGAAACGGAACACAATATAATAAATAGTATAAGGATTTTCCTCATGACGTTATTCTGAATCGGACTTCCTGATAAAACATAAAAAAAGAAGCATCTATGTTTTTCATGGATGCTTCTTGGTCAAAAAGGTCCCTTTTGCTTAGGCCTTGGCAGCAGCATTAGAAGCGGCGCGGAACTCCTTCAGCAGCTTGCCGAGTTCGAGGGCAGCCTTGCGGGCACGAAGTCCGGCAGCCTTGTTTCCTTTCTTAACTTGAGCCTCAGCGTCCTTTGCAAATGCAGCGCTCAACTCGTTGATTTGTTTTACCAACTCTTCCATAGATGATAAGTTTTGGGTTAATATTAGTTAATAAAAGTACTATGTACATTGATTTGTACACTGCAAAAGTATGTTTTTATTTTGGTTCTTCCAAGAAAAATCGTAAAAAAAAGTGTTTTTACCCTCAAAAAAGTCATTTTTAGCCTTAAAAAAACATTATTCGCTATAAAAAACGCGCGATTTCTGCGTTTTTCCATTCAAATTTTAGGACATTTCCGAAAAAAGAATTATCTTTGCGCATGATTAATTACAAAAGGAAAGAACTACGGAATATCGAATCTGAATGAATTATGCCGTTATAGCTGCAGGAGAGGGAGCCCGATTGGCAGGTGAGGGTATATCTGACCCCAAGCCTTTGGTTCCCATTCAAGGCAAACCCATGCTGGTTCGTCTGCTTGATAGGATGGTTGCCGAGAATGCCGAAGTCATATCCATTATAATTAATCCCCGGATGCCGGAGGTTCGGATGATTCTCAGAGTCTGGCAGAAGTCGCATCCCGAAGTAGAACTCCGGGTTTGCGAGCAAGTCACCTTGAGCTCCATGCATAGCCTGTCGGTTATGTCGGAAATCATTCCCAAGGGCAAGTTCGTACTGACAACGGTCGATACGCTTTTCCAACCGGAGGAGTTCCATTCATTCGTTCAGGATTGGGAACAGTCGGACGTTGGTGCTGACAACGCGCTTTTTGGCGTTACATCCTTTGTCGATGACGAAAAGCCGCTTTGGATCAATATTGCCGGAGACGGATGCATCAGTGAGTTTGCGGACGAAGGTCCCAGACCGTTCGTTTCAGGAGGAATATATGCGCTCAATACAGAAACGGCTTTTCCGGTATTGAAAACTTGTATAGCCTCCGGGCAGTCGCGGATGCGCAACTTTCAGCGAGCTTTGCTGGCAGACGGATTACGAATCCGAGCCTTCGAATTCTCGAAGATTATGGATATCGATCATGCTGCCGATATCTGGAAGGCTGAAGATTGGTTATCGGAAGGTGATCGCACACTTCTTGTCTATAGAGCGGCAGAGTTCTCGCCAAACAGCGAGCAGAAGGATGCCGCTATTCTGAATGCTGTAGGGATTCGGTTGGCTCATCAGGGTATCAGAGTCCGGGCAGTTTCAGAGACTGATCTTCGCGTGGAACATTTTAAAGCAGTATCGCGCGTGTTTAATATGGGCCGGCGTCAGAAGACTCTTTTACTTTTGGGTCAGCAGATGCAATGTAATCCGGAACTGCGTGTCGTGAACCCACCATCGGGCGTACAGATTACGGCACAAAGCCGAAGCACAACGCTTGAATTGTTGGATGCTGCGGGTGTGAAGGTTCCTCGCTTCTGGGCATACGAACCTGCTGATGACGATCTTTTCCAATGTGAACCTGAGTTGCAGCAATTGCTGCCCGGCTGGGTAAAGGGCATGCACCTATCGGGCGTTTCGGCTCACGATGTCGAGTATGTAAAAACTCCTTTGGAGGCAGATTCGGGCGTCATCCGTTTGGCCTCAAGCAATTATGTCGATATCGTAGTCATGCGACATATCCAAGGCATTTTGCTGAAGGTATATTGTGTGCTTCGGCCAGATGGGACGATCTGGATGCGCTGGTATGCTCCGGATCAGGCTGATATGAAGCAGCCCGAAGCAGACCCGTCATGTTTGTCCTCGATGGCGCAACAGATTGCGTGTGCATTGAATTTGCGAGTTTTCGGTTTCGATGCCATCCTTGACGTCGATGGAAACCTGAATGTGATAGATGTAAATGACTGGCCCTCGTTCTCGAAGTTCCGGGACGAAGCCGCATCTGAAATTGCTAAACTATGACCGATTTGAACAGACAAAGGTACTTGCAGACGCTTAAGCACCCGGATACAGAAGAAACCATTGACCTCTGGTTCTACAGGCCGGTTGGTTTCCGGTTGGCGCTGTTGGGAGAAAAACTGCATTGGACTCCGAATATGATATCGGTTCTGAGTATCTTTCTGGGTATCGGATGCGGTGTTCTTTGCTATCCTGCCGATTGGCGATGGAACCTGGTTGGGATTGCCTTGCTCGTTATGGCCGATATCTGCGATTCGGCTGATGGACAATTGGCACGTATGACACGTCAGTATTCCCGTTTGGGTCGCATTTTGGATGGAGCATCCGGAGACCTTTGGTTCATTGCCATTTATCTGGGAATCTGCTTCCGTTTGTTTCCGGAGTGGGGCATTTGGATCTTTATCCTCGCTGCTACGGCAGGATTCTGCCACAGTAAGCAGGCGCAGTTGGCCGATTGCTATCGGAATACCCATCTGTTCTTTGCGAGGGGCAAAATCGGCAGTGAATGGGACGATTCGCAACAGATTGTTGACGAATACCGCTCAATCCGATTTGCCGAAGCTCCGCTTTATAAAGTGTTCATGTGGTTCTATAAAAACTACACTTCGGCACAGGAAGCGATGACGCCGCACTTGCAGCAATTCCGCGGTTTGTTAAGGGGCCGCTATGCGGACAGTCCGGTTGATCCGGATTTGTGTTCCCGTTTTCGCGAACAGTCGAAGCCCCTGATGAAATATACGAACATCCTGACGTTCAATTGCAGAGCAATCGTGTTGTTCGTTACATTAATGATAGGAATGCCCTGGCTTTACTTTGTTGTCGAGCTGACTTTGGGCAACGTTCTTTTACTTTATATGTGGGTATGTCATGAGCGTCTTTGCCGGGACTTTGCCAAAGAGCTGACGTCCGACTCCCAGTTTTTGCCAGACTGAACGTATGAAGAAGTATTTGCTGTTCATAGTGTTCTTTGCGTTGCTGATAGGTATGATTTATGCAGCCGATCCGCAAATGCTTTGGCAAAACCTGCTTCAGATGCGCTGGATGCTGTTAGTTTGTGTCGGCATCTGGGGAGTCGGCTATCTGCTCAATGCCTTATCCTTTGCCTCTATATTAGGTATTTATCCGAAGACCCGTTCTTTGGGCTATTTAGAGACCTTGCGTGTCACGATTGCCGGATATGCCATCAATTACGTAACTCCGTTGGGCCTGTTGGGCGGTGAGCCGTACCGGGTATGGGAGTTGCGGAGGTATATTGGGTTAAAGGCAGCCACAAGCAGCGTCTTCCTTTATGCGATGATGCATGTATGCAGTCACTTCCTGTTTTGGATAATAGGCTGTCTGCTGGCTGTGTTTCTGATGCCGAACATCAGTTGGGTCTTAGGAGTTGCTCTTGTGGGAGTCTCTCTGATAAGTGTATTGTTGATCATCCTGTTTTTTCGGGGTTATCGGCGCGGACTTGTGACAGTCTTGGTTCATCGTCTGACAAGGATGCCCGGGGTTGGACAACGCATCGGAAAATGGCAATCTGTACATGCACGCCAATTGTCCGACGTCGATTCCGGAATCAGTCTGCTTCTTTTGCAGCATCCGGGACGTTTCTGGTTTTCGCTGTGCGTTGAGCTGCTTTCACGTATGGTGAATGTTGCGGAGATTGCAGTGCTGTTCATGCAACTGGATCTGGTCCCGGAGGGAACGCTTTATGGAGCTTCTTATTTAGTGGTTGCATTCAGTTCCCTGTTCGCCAACCTGCTTTTCTTCAGCCCGCTCCAGATGGGCACGCGCGAGGGAGGCATACTGCTTGTATTGCTCAAGCTTTTACCCACGTTCAGCTACGCAGCTTTGTTGCCCGTAGCGCTCAGTATCAGTCTGGCTACCCGTATCCGGGAGTTCGTCTGGATTGCCATTGGTCTGCTGCTGGGAATAATTCGAAAACAATAAAAATATAATACAGAAAGATTGCAATTAGTTATGAAAGGTCTGATTCTTGATTATGGAGCCACCATTGACAGTAATGGTAAACATTGGGCCGAAGTTCTATGGGATGCGTATTGTTCTGCCTCTTTGCCGCTTACCAAAGAGCAGTTCCGCGAAGCATATATATATGGAGAACGTTATCTTTCGATGGTTAACGTCATCACTCCGGAGCAGAATTTTTTTGAACTCATGCAGGTAAGGATCGGTATTCAGATGGATTATCTGATTCAGCATGAGGTTCTCAGCGAACAGATTCTGAATACTACACTCAAGATTACATCCGAAGGAGAAGTGCCGATTTTGGCGAAGGGAGAGCTGACGCAGCATTTTGTCGACTATATGGCTGGCTATTGTTATGATTATGCCCGCCGTTGTACGCTCGATGCCTGTCCTGTCGTTGAATATCTTGCCGACAAATATGAGTTGGCTATGGTGAGCAATTTCTATGGCAATCTGAGTGCTGTGCTTCAGGATTTCGGTTTGCTTCGGTGTTTCAAGGTCGTTGTCGATTCTACTGAAGTTGGAATCCGGAAACCGGATCCCGCCATCTTCCAGACAGCACTCGACCGTTTACAGCTTCCGGCAAAGGAAGTTGCTGTTTTGGGCGATTCTTTTGAAAAAGATATCCAGCCCGCGCTTTCTATCGGTTGTCAGGGTATCTGGTTCAAGGGAGTAGGATGGAATCCTTCTTCAGACAAGGATATCCGTTTTGAGCCGTCTATTAACAGCTTGCTTCAGGTTTATGACATCCTGTAAGCTTTTTGGTCTTTACATATTTTTGCACTTAATCCCCTTTTATTTATGAATTTGGCTTTCATTTCCTACTCTCATCATGATGCCAAGATTGCTGAATGGCTCCAAAAAGGCCTGGAGCATTATCGTATATCCAAAAATAGCGGTTTTACCAATCCGGTAGATCCGACAAGAAAGCATCTGCGACCGATTTTTCGCGATCGCACAGATTTGGCGGCAGGACGTCTCTACGATCTGATCAATCAGAATTTGGAAAATTCCATGTTTCTGCTTTTGATCTGTTCGCGTAGGGCAGCTAAATCTGAATGGGTTAACAAGGAAGTTCAGTATTTCATCGAGCACGATCGGTATGATCAGATCATTCCGATTGTGGTTGACGGTATTCCATTTAGCGGTTCCTCAAGAGAATGTGTACCACCTGTCTTACTCGACTATACCAGAGAGAATCCTGATAAGGAACTTCTTTGTATCGATTTGACGGCTGAAGGCGAGTTCAGGACGCTGATGGCTGTTGTAGCGCGTATTCTGGGGGTTCCGTTCGATATGGTGTATGACCGGCAGTTGCGTCACCGACGCAAGAATATCATTACGACGGTCAGTGCTTTGTCGGTTGTATCTCTTGTTGCACTTTATATGCTGACACCCATTGAGAACCGTGTACGTCTGAGTGATGTTTACGGACATTTGCCGCATGTTCATGGCGGAGAACTGGTGGTCAACAACATTCATTATCCGCTTGATGTTGCAAATTACGATACGGTTATTACATTGCCCAGTACTCCAGGATACAAGCGGGGAAGCCAACTTGAGCTGACTTTCTCAGCGCCGTTCTACGATAGCATCCGTACAACAATTCCTGTCGGCTTTGGCTTCAAATCAGAAGCAGTTGTTTCGTTGAGTCGAGACGATACTTTTGCCCTTTTTGCCGGACGTGTTATTACCGAAGAAGGAAATCCCATCTGCGGAGCATTGGTCAAGGTCACAAGCGAAACGGCTGTCACCGATGAAGACGGATTCTTCCGTATTTACTTGCCGTTAGAGCGTCAGGCCGAAGAACAAACGATTCTGATTATGTGCGACGGGTATCAGGAGGTTTATAGAGAAGATGAATGTCCTTCCGATGATTTGACATACATCATGCATCCATCAGAAGATTAACTGTCACAACTCCTTCCTGTGTCGGTTGGAGTATTTGTAACTATAAAAAAATATTCAAGCTTCTCGGGAATCCGGGAAGCTTGTTTGTTTTATAATTGATATGGTATCATGCGCTAACACTCTGTCGCCATTTCGAAACGATATAAGGTAAGGCTCGTATCAGAATCTCATCATATATAATAGAAGGAGCATCGTACACTTCAAGATCTTTGAATGACACGATATCAAGATGTGCCATTTCCCAGTCTTTCTGATAGTGTTTCTTCAGTGCCTTAACATCCTTATAGTCGGCCTTGTCGGCGATCAGCTGGTCAAATTCTTTGATTTCCTGATTGTTCAGCGGACGGAAACCGGTTAACAGTTTCTCCGTGTTCCAACGGTTATGTTCTACATGAATGAGCATTTCCATCATGCCAGGCTGATTCAGTCTCGATTCAATATCCTCGATGCTCGAGGTTTCGAAATCCAGACCCAGATATCTCAGCTTGGTAGGGATGGAGTTTGCATTGTAGTTTGAGCTCCACTGGTCGGAAACGCTGCACTGCAGCCAGAATTTCTCTTGCAGGGTAAGACCTGTTTCCGGATCAATGTCATTGATGTGCTCAAGCCTGGTGTCTTCCGTTTTATTATATACGTAATTGACAAGCTTGGCGAGCCGGTAGTCAACGATACTGTCCTTCGCAAAAATATCAGTAGTCATACCAAACGGACGGATAATGTTGTAACGCATCCGTTGGGCCTCTTCATCGCTCTTTCCGATACCTGCCAGATTGGCAATAAGTTCTGAAGAATGCTTCTGCAGAACCAATACCTGAATGGCTTTACGGAATACTTCGCGAGGCATGTAGATGGCAGCTGCCATAGACTGTTGGGTCTGACGGAAGCAAACTGCTACTGTGACAATAGCATCCGGATCCGATACGGCGTCCCGTAAGTAGTCTGCAATCTCTTTTGTCTCCAGGCGACCTTTGACAAACTCCCATTCAAAGTCAAGGAAGGAGGCATCTGTTGTCTGGTCGGATGATTCACGTCCGTTCCTCAAATGCTTATACTCACCATCAAGCATCGGGTCAATCCAGGGAGTATTCTGATAATCCGGTTGTGATGCATCAATGTATCTGTACCTCGAAAGTTTGAACACCTCCTGATGGGCACCGATAAAGAACGTCATTTCGCGGTCGGCTCCCTGATCAATGAATGTAAATCTGGTGCGTTTGCCTTGGGTGTCGAAGTTAGGGTAGTGGCAGATGTGGCAAGCTTCTTCGGCCAGCGCAATGCCGGCTTTACCCATACCTACAACAATCAGGTGAACATGCTTCTTACTGTTCAGATCAATCTGGTTATGTCCTTCAAGCGGCAGGTAGGTCAATTCGTTTTTTTGTTTGCTTTGCCGTTTTACCAGTACGTTTTGAGCCCATAGCTGGTGAACGTTCAGGGAAATGAATTCAATCTGCTGGCGAACTTTGTCGCTCAGGTCGCTGTACCGGAACGATGCCATAGTAGCCTGATACTCAAACAGGGTATAGCACTTCATGCGTGTCTTGCGGTGTTTGTTTTCCAGAATGGTTGCGATATTTCGCAGACACAGCATGTTCAGTGCATCATGATTTCCTTCGTATTCACGACCTTCACTCTCGCCTAAAAGGAATACTTCGCTGGCTCGTTCCAAATGAAGGTATTGCATGTCGGCCAGCGTATTGCGTCCGCCGCAGTACAGCACAGTATGAAATTCCTCGTCTTCCGTCAGTTCGCGTTGAAGTTCCTCTCGATAATAGAATACGTTGTTTGTTGTCTGTACAATGACGTATTTCAGCGGATTTTCTTTGCGTGCCAGCAATTGTCTGATAAGAGCGGGAACGCATTCGTGACCACCCAGAATGACTGCATATTTGCTGCGTTGTATATTGTAGCGGGCTTCACCCCACTGCCAGTCATCACTTCGTTTCCGGGTGATACTCAGAACCGAAGGAATCAGCAATCCGGAGAAGAGAAGTGTTCCGATAATGCCGATCCAGATTGCCCAGACACGAACTCGGGGAGTACCGGCTGCGTACTGTCCGCCGATGCCGCGGAAGTGAAAGAATACAGTACCCAGTAACGAGGGATCTTCTGCCTGCTCCACGATGCGTCGCTGGATCTCCAGTCGGTATTCCACTTTCTGTTCCAAATCACCACCCTGTCCGTACAGATTGTTGTAAAACAGGATGTCGTATGGCTGCAGTCCGTTGAAGTGGGCTACGGTTGTAATGGAAAACGGAAGGAGGGCAATCATGAAAAAGATTACCAGAATGTACCAATATTTTGAGCGCGAGAGGATGCGATCCACTACAATTTGTTTGTAGAAGATGCAGAATACCGCATAACCCCAAACCACGATGCCGAATATGCCCGTGATGATTACCAGATAATCGCCGATTGTATCGCCCATACTTTTAAAAATATTGTCGCAAAGGTACAAACTATTTCCGAAACGTGCAAGAAAAGGGAATGAAAAATGATGAAATATCGTCAAAAGGTGTCTCAAAGTGCCAATTTTAACTATAAATTATTGCCAAAACATACAAAAAGAATTCGTTTTTTTCAAAAAATAGAGTTTTTTCTTGGTTTTTTTCGAAAAAATAATCAATTTCGCCGTTGAAAGTACTCACGAGAATAACAATTAAAATGATTCGTCAACAAGAAGCATGCCACCTATTCTAATAGTAGTTTTCTTCGATCTTGTCATGCTCAATGTCCTATACTTTTTTGTAGGACAAGCAGGGTACGTGCCGACGGCTTCTCACGGATGGTTCCTGTGGCTTATGTGCTATCTGCTCGGAATCCTGACCGTTCATCCAAGGGCACACACCCGTAATGTACATATAGAAGAGATTACAAATACGGCATTCCTGACCTCGGTTCTTATTATTGTTGTGTTCAGTTCCTACCTTTGGATTGACAAATACGCACATCTTGAGTTTTGGACGAATTTAGGTTTTTCTGTATTGGTTTTT
>JAGBQS010000107.1 GCA_017632695.1 Bacteroidales bacterium | reverse complement strand
CAGGCTGGTTCATGAAGTTGTGCTCGATGAGCCACTTGCGAACGAACTCCTTCGAGAGCTGACGCTGTGGTTCGCCCTTCGCGAACTTCTCCTCATATCCCTCGGCATAGAAGTAGCGTGAAGAGTCGGGCGTGTGGATTTCGTCAATCAGGATCACCTTTCCGTCGCGCTTGCCGAACTCGTACTTGGTATCAACCAGGATGAGACCCTTCTGGGCAGCAATCTGCGTACCGCGCTCAAACAGTGCGTAGGTATATTTCTCCATCTGCTCGTAGTCCTCCCTGCTTACCAGACCCTGGGCAATGATTTCTTCCTTCGAGATGTTCTGGTCGTGACCCTCGTCGGCCTTGGTGGTAGGGGTGATGATCGGGGTCGGGAACTTCTGGTTCTCCTTCATGCCCTCGGGCAGCTTCACGCCGCACAGTTCACGGCAGCCGTTCTTGTACTCGCGCCAGGCCGAACCGGTCAGATAGCCGCGGATAATCATCTCAACACGGAAGCCTTCGGCCTTCAGGCCTACGGTTACCATCGGATCGGGGGTAGCCAGTTTCCAGTTTGGAACGATGTCGGCAGTGGCATCGAGGAACTTGGCGGCAATCTGGTTCAGCACCTGACCCTTGAAAGGGATTCCCTTCGGGAGGATCACGTCGAAAGCCGAGATGCGGTCGGTGGCCACCATGACCATCAGATCGTCGTTAATATTGTACACATCACGGACCTTGCCATGATAAACGGACTTCTGTCCCTTGAAGTTGAAGTCGGTACGGGTTAAAGCGTTCATTTTGTATGTGAATTAATAGATGCTTTGAATATTGGGGCTGTTCAATTGTTTTTGCGGGCAGGATCGCACGTCAGACCTACGCCCAGCTTCTTGAAGATGGTGCGGTCCACCGGACTGACCATGACGGTGGTGTGAGCCTGGCAGCCTTTCAGTTCGGGCAGCTGCGAGAGGGCCCTGCGACAGTTGTCATCGCTCTTGCTCAGCACGGAGAGGGCTACCAGCACCTCGTCGGTATGCAGACGCGGATTACGTCCGCCCAGATAATCAACCTTTGTCTTCTGGATAGGCTCGATGAGTTCCTGCGGAATGAGCCGCAGACCGTGGTCGATGCCTGCCAGATACTTCATGGCGTTCAGCAGCAGCGAAGCCGATGTACCCAGCAGCGGACTGGACGATGCCGTGATGATGGTGCCGTCGTGCAACTCAATAGCAGAACAGTCCACGCCGGCTTCTGCCCTGCGCTTCTTGGCAGCTACGGTACATTTGCGGTCGTCGGTGGTAATCTTGGCCTGCTGGAAGAGCAGCTGGATCTTCTGTACTTCAGCCTCATTGCCGGCACCTTCGGCCATGTGGTTCAGGGCGGTGTAGTAACGGCGGATGATTTCCTGCTTTGATGCCTCGCTGCACACCTCATCGTCGCTGATGCAGAAGCCCACCATGTTTACGCCCATATCGGTTGGCGACTTGTAAGGGCTCTCGCCGTAAATACCCTCGAAGAGCACCTTCAGTACCGGGAAGATCTCGATGTCGCGGTTATAGTTGATAGCCAGCTTGCCGTAAGCTTCCATGTGGAAGGGATCGATCATGTTCACGTCGTTCAGGTCGGCAGTAGCTGCCTCGTAGGCGATGTTAACGGGGTGTTTGAGCGGCAGGCTCCAGACGGGGAAGGTCTCGAACTTGGCGTATCCGGCGGTAATGCCGCGCTTGTGCTCGTTGTACAGCTGGCTCAGACACACAGCCATCTTTCCGCTTCCGGGACCGGGAGCCGTAACGATTACCAGCGGACGGGTGGTCTCCACGTAATCGTTCTTGCCGAAACCTTCGTCGCTGTCAATCAGGGCCACGTTATTCGGATAGCCCTCGATGGTGTAATGATAGTAAGCCTTGATGCCCATACGCTCCAGACGCTGGCGGTAGGCATCGGCCGAACTCTGACCGTTGTAGTGTGTAATAACCACCGAGCTGACCAGGAATCCGCGCTGCTGGAACTCGCTGCGCAGACGCAGTACGTCCTCATCGTAGGTGATGCCCAGGTCCTGGCGCACCTTGTTCTTCTCGATGTCCTTGGCGCTGATCACAATGACGATTTCCGCACTTCCGGCCAGCTGCTTCAGCATACGCAGCTTCGAGTCGGGCTGAAAGCCTGGCAGAACGCGGCTTGCATGATGGTCGTCGAACAGTTTCCCCCCTAATTCCAGATAAAGTTTGTTGCCAAACTGTGCGATACGATCCTTGATGTGTTCGGATTGTATCCTCAAATACTTTTCGTTATCAAAACCTATTTTCATTGTTGCTAAAATACAAATAACGCGTGCAAAGATAATCATTCTGCACGAAATTACCAAATTTTTAACCAAAAAAAGCCGCAAAGAGAGAATCTCCCTGCGACTTTTATGCGGTTTTGCAACAGCCGGTTACTGCAAGCCGTCAACCCTTGTCCGGAAAATCACTTCCGGATGGCCTTCATGGTGTACACGTTACCCTGGGTATCGGTCACCTTCATCACGTAAACTCCCCGTTGCAGGAACTCGCTTACGGGACGTCCGTCGGCGGTAAAGAACTCGCGTCTGGCCACCTCAATAGCGTCCTCGCTCCATACCGTGTGTATGGCCGACGAACTGCCGGAAACAGCCACGCCGAAGCGCTGCGACCAGGTAGTCGTGCCATCCGTTACGGTAACATGGAAGCTGCCCACACTTTCCGTATTCTGCAAGGCGGTAACGGTCAGGCTGGTTCCACTGATGCTGCAGGCATACAGGCTGTTATCTGCGTCCGAGACACTGAAGGTCGGGGTCACGCTCTTTCCGTTCTGGCCGAAGAATCCGACAAAATGTTCCTTGAGGTCGATGGTTCCGCTTCCGTTCGGAGCAACCACGATGTAAGGATGTGCCATGAAGTCCAGATATTCTTCGAGGCGGGTCCAGCCGTTGTCCGACGCATAGTCGTTGGCATTGGCAATATCGGGATTGCTGCCGGTTGCCTGCTCCCACCAGTCGGGCATGCCGTCCCGGTCGGAATCGAAGTCGGCGGCGCGGGTCTCTTCGGGATAAACCTCCCAGCCGTTTTCGTGCTCCGTAATATCGGCCTCATTGTCGATTTCGCCCTTAATGCCCGACTTCGAGCCCTTGTAAGTCCAGGTGCCGCCCAGTGTTTCCTTAATGACACGCACGTGCTGTTCGTCGCGCACAGGCATGGTGGCACCTGCATAGCTGGTCACGATCTTCAGGGCATCCTCGGCCGAATGTATTTCGGCATAGCTTTCAAAGAGGGGGTCGTTCACGCGATACTCGTAGGTGGTCGGAATATTGCCCGTAGCGTTGTAGGTTCCGTTCAGGGCATCCTGCGAGAGGGTATGGTTCTTGTTCTCGCGGATATTGCCCTTGATGTAGGCCTGGTCGATGCCGTCAGGTGCGATGCCGTCCTCAAAGTCCTGCGTAAAGAGAATGGTCTTCTTGGTATCGGCGCCCATCTTGTAGTAGTTGTTCACGAAGTTTACGGCGTGACAGTTACCGTCGGTGGTGCGTCCGTGCCAGTTGTAGCACACATTATTGAACAGGTCGAGGCCTCCGATGGGCCGGTTCTGTCCGTCCATACCGCCGCCCATACTCCAGTTACGGCCCTCGCAGTTCAGCAAGAGGTTGTGATGCCACGATCCGATGCGTCCGTCGATGGTGGCTGCATAGCCGTGATTGGTACCGTCGGAGTAGTTCTTATGGCCTGTAATGCCGAGCGCCTCGAAGATACCCGAATACTGGAACGAGACATTCAGGGCTCCGCGACCCGATACGGTCTCGTCGGTTCCCCAGGCTGCCGTACAGTGGTCCACGATGGCGTGGTTGGCACCCGACATACCCATAGCGTTACCGGTGTTCTCACCGTAAACGCCCAGTCCGCGCTTAAAGCGGATGTGGCGGCAGATAACATCCGAGCCGATATTGATGTTCGATGCCTTGATACAGATTCCCTTGCCCGGAGCGGTCTGTCCGGCAATATAGGCGTAGGGTTTCACGAAGTTCGATTCGAAGTCCAGCTCGATGATACCGCTCACGTCGAACACGATGTAACGCGGACCCTCCACATTCACCAGGCCGTACAAGAGCGAACCTTCCTCGTTTTTGTCGCCGCTCAGCGTAGTCACGTGATATACGATGCCGCCTCGTCCGCCAATGGCATACCGTCCGTAACCTTCAGCACCCGGGAACGCCAGCTGGCAGGGACGGCAGGTCCAGGTCTTGCCCTGATGGACGTTACCCTGACTGTCCACCTCGTCCACGCGCCACCAGTACTGGATGGTGGACGACAGACCGTTCTTTACGTAGGCGGTGTCCGTACCCTGATACTCATAAGTGGTGGCGTTGGTAACCTCCAGCGAGTCGGTACCCAGCACCAGCCGATGGCTCACGGCACCCGGGGCAGCCGTCCACGCAAAACGGATGGTTCCGTCTTCGGCTCCGGCATGGAAGTCGTGGTTTTCGGGCAGCGGATCGGTAGCCACCATCTCGGCTACATCGAACTCCAGACCGTTAATCATGGCGCGGGCATTGGTGTAGGTCACTCCGGCTTCCAGAACGGTGGTATAGGTCACCACTACCGGCTGACCGGCTGTTGCCGTAAAGGTGATGAACGAGGTTCCGGCTTCGACCGTACTCTGAGCAGCCGACGTGAACTTCACGCCGGTTGCCGCTACCTGTCCGTTCACGCAGACCTCGATATCCGGCTGTATCTGATTAGCGTTGTGGTTGTTGTGGTAGGCTTTCAGGGTGTGCTGACCGGGCGTCAAACCCTCGATGGTCAGTTTCAGGGTGGTCGAGGCATCGGTGATCTGGGTCAGGTTTCCGTCCACGATGTTGGTAGCCAGCACCTCGTCGGCAATCAGGCGCAGACCCTTGGTCTCTACATCCGTCTTGCTCCAGTCGCTGCCTACTGCCGAAGCTCCTCCTTCGGCTGTGATGGTGATCTGTACGCCATTGTCGAAGGACTTGGTGCTGCTTTCGGCACGGGGTACTGCCCACGATGTGTAGTTAATCTCGGTGTCTTTGCCCGGAGCTGTCTTGCCGGGCAGGTCGAAGTCGATGTTCTGTGCCAGGAGCGAGGCTACCGGGCATAGGCCGATGATGAATGGTAAAAGTCTTTTCATATCTGGATTTTTTAAGTTAGTGGCGTTGGCCGATGTCAGTGAAGATTTCCGGTTACGCGTGCGTACCTGTTTATTTTCGCGGTGCAAAGATAACCATTTCTGATGAATTATCACAAATAAAATCGGCCAAATCTTCCGAATCGTTCCTCTTTGAGCAAATATTCCACCCCAAAAGAGTAAATTTTGAACCTGCCGGACGGCGCATCGGTGCCAGATAAAATCATCCGGACCTCTTCATTACCTCTTCTACCCCTCTTCTTGGGGTATTCTTGGGGTATTCTACCTCTATGCTACCCCTCCCTGAATTCTGAGGAAAACGAAAAGGGCGCAGACGTGCCGGAAAAGCGTAAAAAAGCCGGAGCATCCTGTTCGGATGTTCCGGTAATATTTACTTTGTGGAGGGAATCCATGTCCTCGAGTGAGTAGGTGTGGCTTGTCAATTATCAACTATCAACTATCAACTATCAATTCCCAACTCTCTCCACTCCGTTGGAAACGAACTGGATGCGGTCGCCCTTCAGGAGATCGGCCAGGAGGCGCTGCACGTCATCGGGCGTGATGCTGTCCAGAGCCTTCAGGTAGCCGATGTTCTTGTCCATACCATACAGTACCTGCATCTGAATCTGGCCCATCCAGTAGCCGTTCTCCTTCTGGCGCTCCTGGTAAACCTTAGCCAGATAGTCGTGAGTCTTCTGGAAGGCATCGGCTGGAACACCGCCCGGCTGCGCCAGTTTTTCGGTCTCGCGGTAAGCCACTTCCTCGATGTGCTCCCGCTTGTCGGCACCGGTCTCGAACGAATAGTACAGGGTCAGTTCCCTGCTGGCATACGAGAAGCCTGCCGAGGCGCGGGGCGAATAGACGCCTCCCTCCTGCTCGCGGATGGTATTGGTAAAGACGATGTTCAGGATCTGTCCCAGCATGGTAGCCGTGATGTCGTCCTTGAGGCTCCACTTGCGGTTGTGGAGCATAAAGACGTTATCGACCGAAGTCTTGGGCTGTTCCATCGGCACGTCGAAGCGGTTCTGACGCGTACCTGGGGTATAGACAATCGGCTTCTGCCGCTTCTCGAGTCCCTTGCGGGATGCCGGCAAAGTAGCCAGATACTGGGTGGCAAACACGCGGAGCGAATCCTCGTCGATGTTTCCGATCAGGAAGAAGGTAAAGTCGGCGGCATTGGCGAAACGTTCCTTACCCAGCTGGAAGGCCTTGTCGTAGTCCATATCCTGAAGGTCGGACAACTGGAGCGGATAGAGCAAAGGCTGACCCTTATAGAACGTCATGGCCGACGAGTCGGAAATAATCTTCTGCGGCGTGCCCTCGCGGTTCTTCATACCCTGCTCGAAGCGCGCACGGAACGACTCGTACACCTCCCGGTCCTGACGCGGAGCCGTAAACGTAAGGTAGGTCAGCTCGAACATGGTGCGCAGATCCTTGGGCGTAGCGGAGCCCGACAACGATTCGCTGCTGGTCGATACGGAAGCCGAGACGTTGGCCTGCTTGCCCGCCAGCGCCTTACCGAGCGCAATGGGGCTGAAGTCGCCCACACCGCCCAGATCGTAGGCCGTTCCGATGATGCTGCGCAGGCCGCGCGGAACATCGGCATACAGACGCGTGCCGCCATCGGAGTAAGCCGACATCGTCACCTGATCCTTCTTGAAGTCGGTGGCCTTCCAGAAGAGACGCACCCCGTTGGAGAGCACCCACTCAGTGGAGCCGAACGGACCTTTCCGGACTTTCCGGATGGTGCCCGGCTGCGGCAATTCAGGTATCAGCCGGGTGGCTACCACCTCTTCCCGGTAAGCCTCGACAGTCTGCGCCATAGCCTCACGGTAGGATGCCAGCAGCTGCGCCTCGTCGGGCAGCGGGTTATCCTCTTTCTGGGTTGCCATCATGCTGATGGCCATATTCTCGTCGGTCAGGAGGGTGCGGCAGAATCCGTTCAGAATGTCCAGATTCAGATACTTCAGGATTTCGGGCAGCATCTGCCATTCGTATTCGATGCCCGGCATCGGCTCATCGCTCAGGAAGTGACGCTTCATCTCCTCCACAATCGGACGGTTCTTGCGCTTGTCGCGTTCTTTGTACGAGTTCTCGTAGCCCGACATGATTTCAGCTTTCACACGATCCACCTCGCCCTGCGTCAGACCGTGTTCCACAGCACCCTTCACTACTGCCACAGCGGCACGGAGACCTTCGTCCCACTTGCCGGGCTTTACGCTCACGCTGATGGTGAAGGCATCCATCGTCTTGGCCGTCAGATACTGACTGAAGCTGACGCCTGCGCTCTGGAACGGGGCGTCGGCCTTCATGGCAATTTCCTGACAACGCATGTTGATGCAGCTTGCCACGATGTTCTCGACCGTCATATTGGTGTAGCCGATGCGCGAAAGACTGAACTCCCTACGCATAGCCGGACGCTTATAGTAGACGGTTATCTGGTTGCCCGTCATCTCCGGATCGGAGGCAATGGCCACCAGCGGCTCCTGATTGCCTTCTACCTTTATATAATAGCGCTCGGCGGCATCGGCCGGAGTTTGGATATCCTGCCACAGGGTGCGGATCTTCTCCTCGACGGCATCCACATCCACATCGCCCACCACCATGACCGCCTGCAGATCCGGACGGTACCACTTGTGGTAGTAGTTGCGGAGTTCATCGTAGGTAAAACTGTCCACCACGCTCATCAGGCCGATAGGCATGCGGCAGGAGTAGCGGTTATCGGGCAATAGCTTGGGCAGAATGGTCTGCTCGTACATGCGGAGCCCGGCACTATTCCGGGTGCGCCATTCCTCGTGAATCACGCCGCGCTCATCGTCGATCTCCTTATCCTCCAGCAGGAGGCAGCCGGACCAGTCGTGCAGAATAAGCAGACAGCTGTCCACGATGCCCGGATGCGTCTCGTCCGTAGGCACATCGGAGATATTGTAAACGGTCTCGTCGATGGACGTATAGGCATTCACATTGGTGCCGAACTTCACACCGTTGCGCTGCAGGTAATCGAGCATACCCTTGCCCGGGAAGTGCTTCGAGCCGTTGAAGGCCATATGTTCCAGGAAGTGCGCCAGTCCGCGCTGGCTCTCCTCCTCGAGGATGGAACCCACACGCTGGGCGATGTAGAACTCGGCATGATGCTCCGGAAGTTCGTTGTGCTCAATGTAGTACGTCAGACCGTTATCCAGACGTCCGTAGCGGACGTTGGGGTCCATAGGCAGCGGCTCGATGGGCGTCTGCGCCAGCAAGGCAGAGGCTGACAGAAAAGCGAAGAGAGAAAAAACAAGGGTTTTCATTGACTATATTTTTATGGGAGTTATTGGGAGTTAACTGAAGTTAATGGGAGTTAGCGGACGATACCTTTTCTTTTGGGAGTTATTGGAAGTTAGCGGGAGTTAATGGAAGTTAGCAGACAATACAAACGTCCGTTAACTCCACAGGCTGCAAGCCTGTTACCTCCTGATAACTCCCATTAACTCCATAAATTTATTCATTTCCCATTTTAAAATTCTTCTTGCCCGTCTCGAGGAAACCGACGTAGGCGGGGATGTCCTCGTTGTAGCTGTAGGAAACGTTCAGCGGCAGACCGTCGTGATCCAGCAGGACATAGAAGGGTTGTGCATTGGCGCCGAACTTGTAGCGCTGCAGGTAGCTCCACTTGTCGCCCACCGTACGCAGACGTACCGTCTTGCCGTTTTCCTGCACCGTCAGCACTTCCGGCAGGCTGGTCTTATCGTCCACCATCAGCTCGATGAGCACATAGTCCTGCTCGATGATCTGCCGGACCTGAGTGTCGGTCCAGACGGCAGCCTCCATCTTACGGCAGTTGACGCAGCCGTAGCCCGAAAAATCCACCAGCACCGGCTTGCCGGCCTTGCGGGCAGCCGCCATACCTTCCTCGTAGTCGTGGTACACCTGAACGGGCTCCTCGCCCAGACGGAAATCCTGCGTGGACATAGGCGGCGCAAAGGCCGAAACAGCCTTGCAGGGAGCGCCCCACAGGCCCGGAAGCATATAAACCGAGAAGGAGATGGATACCAGCGCCAGCAGCAGACGCACCACGCTCACACGGTCGGAGGGCTGCGGATCATCGTCGTGCGGCAACCGGATCAGACCCAGCAGATACAGACCCATCAGCAGGAAGATGACAATCCAGAGCGCCAGGAACGTCTCCCGGTCCAGAATACCCCAGCCGTAAGCCAGATCCGCCACGCTCAGGAACTTCAGCGACAAAGCCAGCTCACAGAATCCCAGCACCACCTTCACCTGATTCATCCAGCCGCCCGACTTGGGCATCGACTTGAGCATTTCGGGGAAGAGGGCGAACACCGAGAAAGGCAGACTCAGCGCCAGCGCAAAGCCCAGCATGCCGATGGCCGGATAAAGCATCGAGCCGGATGTGGCGGCCTCCACCAGCAGCGTGCCCACAATGGGACCCGTGCAGCTGAACGACACCAGACACAGCGTAAAAGCCATGAGGAAGATGCTGACCAGACCGGTTGTGGCATCGGCGCGGGCATCGAGCTTAGAGGTCCACGAAGCCGGCAGCGTCAGTTCGAAGGCACCCATGAACGATACCGCAAACACCACCAGCAGCAGGAAGAAAATCACGTTGAACACAGCATTGGTGGCCAGACTGTTCAACGCCGAAGCTCCGAAGACCGCCGTTACCGCCAAGCCCAGGAACACATATATAAAAATAATGGAGAGTCCGTAGGTAAAAGCATCGCGCAGGGATTGGCGACGGTCTTTGGTCCGCTTCAGGAAGAAGCTGACCGTCATAGGTATCATCGGCCACACGCAAGGTGTCACCAGCGCAATCAGACCGCCAGCAAAGCCGGCCAGAAAGATGTACCACCAGGAGTGTGACTCGCCCGACAGGTCACCCTCGCCGGCACCATAGGCATTCAGCTCGGCAACGACGGGTGTCCACAGTTCATTGTCCGACGGATTCCCGTTGCCGGTCTGTGCGGACGTTACACCCTGTTTGGCCGAACCTGCCTGCGCGGTCTGTTCGCCCGTTGCCGCCGGTGCATCGCCGCTGCCGAACGAGAACTCATAGCGCGTGGGCGGCAGACACATCTCGTTGTTGCACGCCATATAAAACACATAGCCCTCCAGCTTCCAGTCGGCAGTCAGGATATTGAACTCCTGCATAAAGACGGCCCGATGCTCGTAGTACGAAAGTTCCATGCCGAAAGCATCATCGTAATGCGTTACGGCCGAACCCTGTATTTGTCGAAGCTCGCCCAGGGGTTCCAGCCCGTCGGCGGTCTCATACACAAAGGCGGTTTGCTGCGGACCTCCTTCAGGAAGTTCGAGCGCATAGATATGGAACTGTCTCTCAATTGTCGCCTCATAGCGGACGGTCAGCCGGCTGCCGTCGGCCAGCGTGGTTACCCGCCAGCTGACAGGATCCAGAATTTCGGCCACCGACAGCGAAACAAAAGCGGACAGCAGGAAGATACAGGCAAGGATTCTTTTCATTCTTTGGATTCGGTTTCAGGATTCGTTTTTTCGGATTTACTTTCAAATTTCTCGTAGGCATCCACAATCTTCTGCACCAGCCGGTGGCGCACAATGTCGCGTTTGTCGAACTCGATGGTCGCAATGCCCGAAATGTTCTTCAGGATGCGCTGCGCCTGCACCAGACCCGATTTCACATTGTGCGGCAGGTCAATCTGGCTGATGTCGCCGGTCACAATCATGCGGGCACCCAGACCCAGACGTGTCAGGAACATCTTGATTTGCGGGGCGGTGGTGTTCTGCGCCTCGTCCAGAATGATAATGGCATCGCTCAGCGTCCGGCCGCGCATATAGGCCAGAGGCGCAATCTGGATGACGTTCGTCTCCATCAGTTCCTTCAGCTTGGCCGACGGGATCATATCCTCCAGCGCATCGTAAAGCGGCTGCAGGTACGGGTCGAGCTTATCCTTCATCTCGCCCGGCAGGAAGCCCAGTTTCTCGCCTGCCTCCACAGCCGGACGGCTCAGGATGATCTTGCGGATCTCCTTGTTCTTCAGGGCGCGCACCGCCAGCGCAATCGCCACATAGGTCTTGCCCGATCCTGCAGGACCCAGGGCAAACACCAGATCGTTTTTCCGGAAAGCCTCCACGAGCTTCCGCTGGTTTTCCGTGCGGGCGGTGATGGGTTTGCCGTTCACGCCGTATATGATGAGGCTGTCCTGTTTCTTGACCACCGGACCTTCGCCGTTCCAGAAATCAAGGATGACCTCCTCGTTGAGTTTGTTGTATTCGTTGCAATAAGTGAGCAGGCGTCCCACAAAGACCTCGAACATCTCGATGTCGGCCTCATCGCCGTACACCTTAATCGCCCTGCCCCGGGCGGCAAACCGCAGTTTGGGGTAGAGCGTCTTCAGCAGCAGGATGTTGCTGTTGTTCACGCCATAGAAAATTACAGGATCGGCCTGCTCCAGCAATATTACTTTTTCAATCATACTTCAGTTATCTTACGTACAAAGATTGACAATTTAAAAAGAAATGAACAATATTTATTCCAAACACACGTTATTTATCCGTAACATCCTGATTTACCGGACCCCCCGATACCCGTCAGGAACTGATTTTCGGACTATGTACAGAAAAATGATACTCACCCTGCTGGCCTGCTGCCTCGCCCTCCCTCTGCTTGCCCAACGGCAGGGGGTGAAGAACATTCCGTACATTGACCAGCGACGCCTTCACTGGGGTTTCCTGCTGGGTGTGAATACGGGCGACCTGCGCATCGAGCACTCGGGCAAGAACACGCTGTTTGTGGAAAGTCCCGGCGTAAATCCCGCCTTTGTGGTCGGCCTGATGGGCGATCTGGCCCTCACGGAACACCTGAACCTGCGGTGCACGCCGCAGCTCTGCTTCCAGTCGCGCGAGCTGAGGTTCCGCGACATCAGCACCGATGCCACCCGCACGCAGACACTCAAGACCAATTACCTGTCGCTGCCCGTCAGCCTGAAGATTGCCACCCATCGGGTCAACAACTACCGGCCCTACATGCTGTTCGGTGCCAGCGTAGACTACGACCTTGCCCACGAGAAGGAGGAACCTCTGGTCTTCAATCATACCGATGTCGGCATTCACACCGCCATAGGCTGCGATTTCTACCTGCCCTTCTTCAAGTTCTGTCCGGAACTGAGGTTCAATCTGGGTCTGCTCGATATGGCCGACCATAAACGCAAAGGGCTCAAGGATACCTCGCTGATGCCTTACACGGATGCCGTCTCGAGCGCCAAAAACAAGAGTATCTCGCTGATCTTCTACTTCGAATAATTTAGCCTTTGGCTGCCAGAATCTGTTCGGCCTCGCAAGGTTTGTCTTCTCCCAAGTGCCGATGTCCCTCAGCCGTAACGAGATAATCTTCCTCGTTACGCATACCGCCGAAGTCCTTCCACGCCTCGAGCTTATCGTAGCAGATGAACTCCGTGAACTTGCCGGCAGCACGCCACTGGTCGATCAGGTCGGGGATGAAGTAGATGCCGGGCTCGCAGGTAAACACAAAGCCAGGCTCCAGCACACGCGCCAGACGCAGTGAGGCAAAGCCGAAGCGCTTGTCCTTCTCAGCTCCGCGCGGATAGCCCACATGCACCTCGCCGTAGTTCTCCATATCGTGTACATCCAGACCCATCATGTGTCCCAAACCGTGCGGCATGAACATCGCAACGGCGCCGGCTTCAGCGGCCTCCATCGGATCGCCCTTCATCAGGCCCAGTCCCTTCAGACCCTCGGCAATACTGGCCCACGCATTCACGTGGCATTCCCGGTAGGTGATGCCCGGACGGATCGAGGCGGCTGCCTTCCGGTAGGTACCGATGAGGATATCGTAAACCTCCCGCTGGCGCTGCGTGAAATCCTTGCCGACAGGCATCGTGGTAGTCAGGTCGCCTGCATAATGCGAGTCGTTCTCCGCGCCGGCATCCAGCAGCAGCAGGTCGCCGTCCTTCAGCTCGTGTATGTAGCCGTGATTGTGCAGCGTCTCGCCATGATTGGTGCAGATGGTGGGGAAGCTGAAGTAATAGCCCTCGCGGTAGCACACCTCGGCCACAGCGGCCGCAATCTGTTTTTCGGTCATACCCGGACGGACCAGCTCCAGCGCACGCAGATGCATGCGGCGGGTAATGTTGATCGAGTCCTCAATCTGCTCAATCTCCTCGGCCGTCTTGTGGTTGCGCATATCGGCCAGCGCGTAAATCAGGTCCAGGCTGGGATGTGCCTCTTTGCCCAACAGTTCCTGGAGCCAGAGCTTGGTGTGTCCGCGGTAAGGCGGCACAAAATGGATGGCCTGCTTTTTGGCCTTGGCCGAATCAATGTACCTGGCCGGCTCCGACATCGGGCGCGTCTCGGACACGCCAACGGCAGCAGCCTTCTCGCTGATGGTGGGCTGTACGCCCGTCCACACGATATCGTCGATGGTCAGTTCGTCGCCGAACACAATGGTCCTGTTGGCATCCACGTCGATGACCGCTGCCAGGTTCTCGTAATCGAGGCCGAACAGATACAGGAACGTACTGTCCTGACGGAACACGTAGTTATTGTCGGCATAGTTCATGCCCGAAATACCGTTGCCCAGAAAGAGCAGCAGGCCGGAACCCATTGCCTCCGACAGCTGCCGGCGGCGTCCGATATAAGTTTCTTTAGGAAATGTGAACATAGTATGGTGATAGTATATGGTTAATGGTGAATGGTGACTGGTGAATGGTGAATGGTGAATGGTTGACAGTTTACTCACTCACCCACTGGTAGCATCCGATGCTCGGCAGATTGGGGCGCGCCACACCGTCCAGATCCGTCGGACAGATCGTTCTGCCCTCGGCCGAACCGGCCTCACGGGCGGGCGAATCATCCAGCAGGTGGAAGTCGTAGGCATAGTTGCTATGGTCGATGAGCCGGTACTGGGGGTCCTCGTTCCAGACATTCTCAATGAAATCGTCATCGTCGAAGCCGTTGGCCTTCAGCAGGCAATGGTCGAAGCGGTACACAAACACCGAATCGGCATACTGTATGGTACCCCCTGTATCCTGACCGACGGCCACCCTGAAGTAATCCGGATGCACCTCCGTTTCTCTCCACCGTCCCCAGATCAGGGTATTCAGGAACGTACACTTATACAAAGGCGTATAGCGGGCGGCAGCCGTATCGATGTTGCAGAGGTGGACGGCAGGCACCGAGGTTGCCTTCCAGAAGTTGTAGTTGGCCAGCGTGCAGTGCGTAATGCTGTACGAGCCGCCGTACACATCCAGCAGGCTGTTCGAGGCATTGGCCAGTTCGCAGTTCCGCAGGGACAGGCTCGTCATGTGGCAGGTAAGCAGGTTGGCCGACGAGTTGCGCAGGCGGCAGTTGCTGAACGTCACCTCCGTACTGTCGATGAAGATACCCTGATTCATACCCCGTATCTCGGCATACTCAAAGCGGCAATGCTGCGCCGTACTGTCAATGTACAGGTTACCCCACTGGGCAGGCAGCCCGTCGTAGTACAGGTTCGTGAACATCCGGTCCGTCCTATCGCCCCTCAGCACCACCGGCTTTCCTAACTTTCCGTTAGCCAGCAGCGTACCGTGCACCACGATGTCGGTCTTGTCGTGCAGATAAACGGTCACGCTGTCCTCCAGCGTAAGGGTCACGCCCTGGGCCACCACCAGACTGTCGTAAATCTGGACGCATGTGCCTTTGGGCCATGTGGTATCGGCCGATATGACCGGCGCGTGCAGCACGTCCACCACAACGGTTTCGGCATCCAGCACCACCGTCTGCAGACGTCCGTTGCACACAATATCCACATAATCCGTATGGTAGGAACGCTCGGCCGCATCGGTAAAGGTGGCCTCGATGAAGATGAACAGACTGTCGCCCCTGGCAATACGCAGCAGGTCGCTGTTGGTGAACGACGTTCCGTTCATACCGTCCACATTCATGCGGAAACCGCTCGTGGCGGCATCCCTGAGGGTGATGGACGACAGGCGCAGCTCGCTGCCGCAGCGGTTATACAGTTTCAGCTGGTACGTCGGGCTGCTGTTGCCGCCCAGAATCAGCCCTAAGTGCAGGGTATCGGCCGACGGGACGGGCTGATCGGAGGCCGATGTCGCCAGATCATCGTCCGAACAGGCCGCCGTTAGACAGGCGGTGAGCACAAACAGCAGGAACAGCAGTTTTTTCATCGTACAGTTTGTTATTCGTTTGGAATCATTTGGTTACCACCAGCTGGTCGCCGTATGCCGCAGCCTTGTACTGCCGCAGGATGTAGTTTTCCTCGTTGGCGGGACCGGCAGTCGGGACCGGCGAGCCGTCCATCACCAGCCCGAACTTGGACTGGCAGGCAGGGCATACCGCCGCATAGAAATCCTCCTCGTCGATGCTGATTCTCGACAGCGAGGCATAGCTGTGCCGGGCAGTAGTCTTCCAGCAGTACGGGCAGGCAAGATCGTAGGCGTAGTAGCGTCCGCTCTCCATCCTGCTGTGCACCAGCAGGAGTCCGCCGGTACCGTAACCGTCCGTACCCGAAACCGAGTTGAGGTCCGAAAGGATGTAGTAGTTGCCCTGCACAT
>JAGBQS010000009.1 GCA_017632695.1 Bacteroidales bacterium | reverse complement strand
TTTAGAAGGGAGTAATCGTCGATCCCCAGACCGGCCTGATAGCACATCTGGGCCGCTGCGGCTTCTTCCTGATTCTCGTCCCCGACAAGCAGATTTCATCGCAAGCCAACAGGAATTCGTTGTAATCGTTTGGATAAAGAGATTTCAAAGTATCTGCCAGGATGAACTCGTTCACACCATTGCTGGCATAAAGAGTCTTGTTGGCACCACCCTTATAGATAAGTACGCGAACCTGTTCGCCGCTCTTGATGTCAAGGTCAACTACCAGTTTCTTGTACTTGGTGATGTCGCCGGAAGGCAAACCGAGACTCTTGACCTGATTGCTCCAAGCAGCCTTCCAAGTCATAGTCTTGGTAGAAGCGTCCCATGTTGCCTGATCGGTAGCATAAGTGCCCTGGAACGTAGCATACACCTTCTCTGTCTTTGCACTCATTGTCATTACGCCGGCAGCCAGCATAACGGCAACACTGAATAAACGAGTAAAGTTTCTCATTGTTTAAAAAATTAAATTAGACTTTTAGGATTATAAATAAGGTTTGTAATCAAATTCCACAAATATGATATGCATCAGATTGTTTTGACGGCGCAAAGATAGGTATTATTTATAAGATGTGTATCGGATAAAAGGCAAAATAAAAAGAAATGATACAAATTTATAGTAAAGATGTATCATTATTGAAAGAAGTTACTTCACAAGAATCGAATCATTCACATAAATGGTGGCCGTATCGCCGATAATGACCGGTGCACCTTCGGTATTGATGGTGTCGCGACCGGGATAGAGATTCCAGGTTCCTTTCAGGAGGCGGACCTGTGAGCCGCCGGTATGGATGGCATCGCCATAAAGAGAGGTGAGGTTAGCGGTCAGGGTGTAGTTACAGATGAGACCGCCGCGTGCATAGATGGCATGCGTATAGATGGAGTCGTTCCAGTCGGAATCCCAACGCGGAAGGGCGCGGTTATTCAGTGTGAGCGTACCTTTACCGTCGAAGTAGAGCATACCGCTTACATACAGGCATCCGTCGGCCTCCTGAATGTGACCGTCGGCGTATTGGGTTTCGTAAACCGAATCGCTCAGGACGTTTGTGCTGCTGTTGGTAACTACCAGATAGCAGTTGGCCTCATCGGCCTGCACCTCGATGGCGGGACCTTTGGCCGAATGGAGATAAAGTCCTTTCAGGTAGAGGGCGAAGTCGTGCTCCATTTCCACCCTGAGCTGACCATCGAGCGGCTTCAGCGAATCGCCCACGGCATTGCCGTAAACCACCAGCGCCAGACTGTCGTTGTCCGAAGTGATTGTGATGCGGGCTCCGTTGCGCTGCTGGCTGACCAGATGGGCATTCGGACCCCAGACGCGTACGCCGCCTCCGCGGAACTCCACAAAGACAGGGTACGTAAAACGGGACACCAGCGAATTGTAGGGCGAAAAAGCCGTTCCTACCACGTCGGTGTCATAATCGTCGCATCCTGGCAATGCACAAAACATTACCAGGATGAGAGCGAATAATATCGTCAGTTTACTTGCCGAACTTCTTGACTGCATCGGCAACGTCCTCAGCGTCAGATTTAACCTACTTGGCTGCGTCCTGTGCTTCCTCAGCTGCTTCCTTGGCAGCATCCTTAGCGGTTTCTACAGCGTCCTGAGCCTTCTCAACAGCCTCCTGGGCCTTCTCCGAAGCGCTCTTGGCAGCCTCCTGGGCAGCTTCCTGAGCAGCCGAAACCTTCTCGGCAAGAGGATTCTTTTCGGCCTTCTCACCACTACATGCACACAATGCAACGGCGGCAACGGTGCAGAGCATCAAAAAAATCTTTTTCATACGTCTAAGAAAATAATTAGAAGTTTATTTTGAAATCAGGTTGACACCGGTCATTTCCTTCGGCTGAGTCAGACCCATGATGTTCAGGATGGTTGGAGCCACGTCGCACAGACGGCCGGGAGCCACCTTGGCGCTCAGATCGTCGTCGGCAATGTAAACACATGGAACCGGATTCAGCGAGTGAGCGGTATTCGGTGTGCCGTCCGGGTTGAGGGCATAGTCGGCATTACCGTGATCGGCAATGATCAGCACGGCATAACCGTTGGCTTTGGCAGCCTCCACAACATCGTGGCAGCAGACATCGATGGTCTGTACGGCCTTCTCGATGGCCGGATAAACACCCGTATGACCTACCATATCGCCGTTGGCGAAGTTGCAGGCAATGAAGTCGAACTCCTGGGTCTTGATGGCATCCACCAGCTTGTCCTTCACGATGAGCGCCGACATTTCAGGCTGCAGGTCGTAGGTAGCCACCTTGGGTGATGGAACCAGGATGCGGTTCTCGCCCTTGTATTCCGATTCGCGTCCGCCGTTGAAGAAGAACGTAACGTGAGCGTACTTCTCGGTTTCGGCAATGCGGAGCTGCTTCAGTCCGGCGTTCGAAACGATTTCGCCCAAAGTCATCTCGACATTCTCTTTGGGGAAGAGGATGTGCAGGCCCTGGAACTTGGCGTCGTAAGGAGTCATGCAGCAATAGTAGAGCGGAAGGGTCTTCATGCCCTGTTCCGGCATATCCTCCTGGGTCAGCACCGAGGTAATCTCCTTGGCGCGGTCGTTGCGGTAATTGAAGAAGATTACCGTATCATTAGGCTGAATGGTGCCGACAGCCTTACCGTCGCGGGCCAGAACAGCCGGCTCCACGAACTCGTCGGTTACACCGGCATCGTACGAAGCCTGCATGGCCTCAACAGGGCAGCTGTACTGGGTGCCTTCGCCGGCAGTGAGCTGATCGTAGGCCTTCTTGATACGGTCCCAGCGCTTATCGCGGTCCATAGCGTAGAATCGGCCGGTAATCGAAGCGATTTCGCCGCAACCTACTTCCTTGCAGTGGTTGGCAACGGTCTCGATAAAGCCCTTGCCCGAACGCGGATCGGTGTCGCGGCCGTCCATGAAGCAGTGCAGGAAGGTGCGTCCCTCCAGACCGTAAGCCTTGGCGATATCCACCAGTTTCAGGAGGTGTGCCAGCGAAGAGTGTACGCCACCCGTAGAGGTCAGACCCATGAAATGGATGGAACCGCCTTTCTGAGCGTTCTCGAAGGCAGCCTTGATTTCCTTGTTCTCCATGATGCTGTTGTCAGCACAAGCCATGTTGATCTTGACCAGATCCTGATATACGATGCGTCCGCCGCCGATATTCATGTGGCCTACTTCCGAGTTGCCCATCTGTCCGTCGGGCAAACCGACATTCAGACCATCGGTGCGAAGCTGTGAATGAGGATACTTAGCCAGCAGGCTGTCCCAGTATGGAGTAGGGGTACTTGAAATCACATCGGCTTTGGTTCCGTCGCCGCATCCCCAACCGTCGAGGATGAGCAAAAGCGCTTTCTTTGACATAGTTCTATTCTTTTTTATAATTATTTGTGCGCGAAGTTATACATTTTAAACAGATTGTGCAAATTTTGGGAACGAAAAACGAAGGCAGTCCGAAGCCGACCCGTTTTTGAAGGATTATTTGACAAGCGCGCTTATCGATTATCTGTCAAAAAGGAATTTATGCGCCAAGGGTCTGAAAAATAATCTCCGAAACCTTGCAAACTCACCCGAAAACGGCTACCTTTGCACCATAAAACCTCTTCAGGGCAGGGTGAAATTCCCGATCGGCGGTAAAGTCCGCAAGGTTAGACTCTAACCACGAACCGATGAAACTTCGGTACCGACAGTACAGTCTGGATGGAAGAAGATGTTGGACAGGGTAACCGCCGTTACTTTGTTTTCCCCGATTGTCATTGGGCATCGCATTCCATCGTACCCGGAAGCGAGGCCCATAATTGTTTTTAAACGATGATCAGTCAGGAAGACATCCGATTCATGCAACAGGCAATGGCTCTGGCCCAACGGGGCGAAGGAGCCGTGAACCCCAATCCGCTGGTTGGGGCACTGGTGGTACGCAACGGCGAAGTGGTGGCACAAGGCTGTCACGAGCGATATGGCGATCTGCATGCCGAACGCAATGCTTTCCGCGATGCCGACAGCAGGGGTATCGGCTGCGAAGGTACCACCCTTTATGTAACCCTCGAGCCTTGCTGTCACCACGGACACCAGCCGCCCTGTACCGAAGCCATCATTGAGCACCGCGTAGGCAGGGTGGTGGTAGGTTTGCCCGATCCGAATCCGCTGGTTGCCGGTAAGGGTCTGAAGCAAGTGGCCGATGCCGGCATCGCGGTGGATATCCTCAATGCACAAAACAGCTCCGAAGAAGCTCTGCTGGTACACGACTTGCGTTATCAGAACCGTGTGTTTCTGAAATATATCACAACGGGACGACCGTGGGTCGTGATGAAGTATGCTATGACCCTCGACGGGAAAATCTGTACCCGTACGGGCGACAGCCGATGGGTGTCCGGTCCGGAATCCCGTAAGGAGGTACATCGGCTGCGCCGCCGGCTGAAAGCCATTCTCTGCGGCATCGGTACGGTATTGGCCGACGATCCCATGCTGAATACCCGTCTGGACGATGATCCTTCGGCCCGGAATCCTATCCGTATTGTGGCCGACCGTCGGGCACGTATTCCGATGCAGAGTCAGCTGGTGCAGACCGCCTGTCAGATACCTGTTGCGGTAGCCTGTGGCGCTGATGCCGATCCCCGAAAACTGCAGCAGCTGGAAGAGGCCGGCGTGCAGATCTGGATATGCAATACGCCCGAGGAACTGCTGGATCGGGCCGGAAAGGAGCACATCGACGGTATCTTGCTGGAAGGCGGAGGCACGTTGAACGAAAGTTTCGTACACGCCGGACTGGTGGACGAAGTCTATGCCTTTGTAGCTCCGAAGCTGGTAGGCGGACAGGATGCCAGAACACCCGTCGAAGGACTGGGACTGGCCCATATGGCTCAGGCCCTGCAGCTCCGGGAGGTTGAGACCCGGATGTTCGGAAAGGATATTTTGATTCATGGATTAGTATAATAAGGTTATAAGGTCGTGTTCACATGAATTATAGAAGAAATAGGCCATTTAAAGGCCATACAGAGAGGAGTCAGGTGC
>JAGBQS010000106.1 GCA_017632695.1 Bacteroidales bacterium | reverse complement strand
TTGGTGTAACGGGAAACATTCTTCAGATCGACCACATGGATGCGGTACTTGTAGCCGTCCACGCCATCAATCGTTACCTTATAGTCGGCTTCCGATTCCTGTGGCGTAACCGTCTGCAATTCGGTCCAGCTGGCCGATGACGGGGTCTTGACTTCAATAGCCATCGAACGGTTGTATTCGCCGTTCACATCGTGCCACTCGAGCGTAACTTTCTTGGTCTCGCTGTTGTACGAGACCGAAAGATTGCTCGGACTGTACTGACGGGGCAGGGTCGGAATCTTATCGTACTTGCTGTTGTGTCCGAGTCCGGACTCAACCGAAGCGTAGTACCTGCCCGAAGTGGTCAGGCCGTTCTGGTACACCTTCGAGAAATCGGCCTCGCTGTTCCAGTAGGCATAACGCTCAACGTATGGCGAATTGTTCATCGAAGGAATGATTGAGCTCAGCTCGGCAGCATTTCTGGCCTGTTTCTCCTCGTAGGAGAGGTCGCCCAGACCGAACACACCGTTCTGATTCCACGAAGCGCCCCATACCCATTCGGAAATCCAGATTGGACGTCCGCCGTAACTGTCATAATAATACTTCCAGTTGTAGAAGCTGCTGCCTGGCCAGTAGCAGTGCAGGTCGAGCAGGTCGCAACGCCAGCCGCGGGCATCGATGGAATCGATAAAGGCACGGAGGTGAGCCCAGCTGCCGTCGTGCGAACTCTCGGAGCACAGACGCAGACCGGTACGCATCAGGTTCTCCCAGTTGCCAAGCACGGTTGCAACATCCTGCGGATGATCATCGGCCGAGTTACCCGGCTCGTTGTTGGTCTTCATGTGGCAGGTATAGGTCACGTTACCGCAGGCTGCCGGGCTGGGCCAATCCTCGTAAATATGGTTGGAAACACATTCGGCATCCGGCAACAGCGAGCGGCCGGTGCCCCATGTGTACGACCAGGTTGAACCCAAAGCGAAGTTAGCCGTTTCGTCCACATAGTCGGCCACGCCCTTCTTCTGCGAATCGTACCAGGTAAACACACGGTACGACGAGATGCGCTGGTCGAGCACCATCGGCAGACTTGCCACTTCCAGATCCTCGGTATCGGCAATGAAGCAACGGCTGTAACCGCGTCCACCGGGCCGGGTTGAGAAGGTGACCATATAACCGCGCTTCAGCTTGAAGCTTCGGATCTGGTTGTTCAACTTGTCTGTGGTCAGGGTGTTCATGAAACCGCCATCGTTCTCCAGACCGAAGCTGTTGACCGATGTACCGCTGAAGTTCTGTTCCGAATAAACCGTCAAAGGCTTGATATCGCTGGCATAAGGCATGATGATCGTGCCGTGAGCATACATCTTTACCTGACAGTTCGTTCCGTTCACAGCCTGCTGACCTTTTATATAGACATGGTTAGCCAGCCAGGTCTTGATGGTTACACTCGGGCGGATCTGCTTCAGAATCAGCACAGCATGGTCGGTGTTCGTAATGTTAACACTGCCCTCGCCTTCAAACGGCGTGTCCGAAGTAATGACATAATCAACGTCTTCGCTCAATGTCACCGCTTCGGTAACCTTCGAGACGGAAGTAACGGTATTTGCCGCTAAGGCAAATCCTGTTGCTGCACACAGTACGGCTGCCGCAAACATGCGTCGGAATAGCTTTCTCATAGTATTACTTGATGATTACTTTCTTACCATTCAGAATATATACTCCCTTACCCGGATCGGACACGCGGCGTCCTACCAGGTCATAATAAACATCCTTGGCTGTGTCGTCGGCTCCGATGCGCTCCAGTCCGCTTACGGCTGTGAGAATTACAATGACACCCTCGCTTTCGAAGCGGCTCATGTCGGTCTGAACCTCATAGCCCTCGATTTCCACTACAGGTGTACCCGTAATCGCCGACACGTTGCTGAACAGACGGATCTCGTCACCTTCCTTCGGCACATACGAACCGGTCAGGAAAACCGAAATGACGGAACCGGAGGCAAACGTCAGCGTGCCGATGTTCTGAATCGAGGTGCCGCTCAAAACCGATGCGCCGGTTGAAGCCTTGCTGATACCGAAACGGAGAGTACCTGTGGAGCTGACCGAAACATTCTGTCCGTTAAAGAGCAGCTTGCCCAACGCAATGGTTTCAGTCAAGCCCGGCTGGAGCGTTCCGTTGATGGTGACATTGGCATTTTTGATAACACCCGTTGAGAGGTTACCGAAGAGCCGTGCGCCCTGCGAGACAATCAGGTTGCCGGAACCCAGCGAGGCTGTGGTTGAAACCTTCAGCGTTCCTTCGCGTACGGTAACGGTTCCGGTATTGTCCCAGGCTCCGGAAACCGTCATGGTTCCCTCGCCCACCTTATTCAGAATGGCATTCGATGTAACCTGACCGGAGAAGGAGAAGCTGGTACGCTTGCCACCTACATTCCAGGTACTCCAGTTGCCTGGCGAAGAACTCGACAACGAACATACGCCGCCCAGACTGCCTGCTCCGATCAGTTCGCCCAAGGCAAACGTTCTGGCGGTGCTTTCCACAACGATACCTTCGGGGATATTCAGGGTACCCTTAGCCAGACCGTAGCCGTTATTCAGACAGAAGCGTCCGTCGGAAGTTGTATATACAGCCGGACGGATGGTTCCCTCGAATTCCGACCAGTTGCCGTTCAGCGCCGTACGGGTAGCGTTCCAACCGCTGCCTATCACAACCGGATAATAGATGGTAACGGTTCCGGCACCATACAGCGGACTTGAATAAGCCAGACGGTCGCCCTGACAGTAAATGGATGCGGTCTTGTCGGCAGGCACGGTAATCGGCACACCCGAAGCAGCAGCCAGCGTCAGCGAACCGGAGGTTATCTCGATGGCCTTGGCCGGCGTTCCCGTCGAAGCATAGACCGAACCGCCGGAAATAACCAGCTTCTGCAAAACGCTGTTATCTACGCTCAGCGTCAGGGTTCCGGATCCGCGCTTGGTGAGCAGTGTACCCTGAACAGGACGCTGCTGGGTAAACGAGCCGGAGTTGTTGATGACACCGCCTGCTTCGGTCGAGATATACATCGGCGAATTGTTCTGGATGGTACCGGACGTCTGCAGTACGGCACCGTTCGACATCTGGAACTTGGCCGGTGTAGCAACTGCCGCGCCCAATCCGCCATAAGCCTGTGTGGCACTTGCCAGCGAGCTGACAATTGTGGTTCCGCCACGCAGATAGTTACCGCCGGTATAGGTATTGTCGTTGCTCATGGTAACCGTACCAGATCCTTCTTTTACGAAAGCTCCGCCCACAATCTTTCCGTTACCGGCAAAGGTATAGGCCTGGGTACTGTTCACACGCATGGTATCGACCGTCATCTCGTCCTTGATGCTGATATTACGGACCGGTGAGGCATCGGTGAAGTCAACGATATCGCCCGTAACGAAGATATCCGGTGAAGCCGTCTCGTCGCCGTCGAGCATGAAGTTCGGAGTGCTGGCATAGTCCCAGACAGCACTTGTCTGGCCTGTCCAGACAATATGCGAGGCTCCGCGGACATTGCCCAACGAGAGAATCAGCTTGCCTTTCTCGAACTTCAGACCCGTCTTCAGTTTGCCGGCTCCTTCAATCTTGATATTGGCCAACGAACCCGAAACGGCTGCAAATTCGCCGATCACGTAATCGCCGGGCTGCAGTTCGCTTCCGTCGGGCGTAGCCAGTTCGATAACCGGTACCAGATACTTCGGGCCGTACGACCAGGACTTGCTTTCAATGGTCAGCTGGCTGGCTGCAATCTTATCGGCCAGCGTATCGGTTTCGGTGGCTGACAGTTCCAGCACAAGACGGCTGCCAAAGCCCATCGTATAACCCTCAACCGTCCGGACGGTACCGATCTGGCCCTTACCGCCGGGGCGGACAACCGATCCGTAATCGGCCTTCAGGCTCTTGAAGGTTGCCGATCCGTTGAACTCAGCAAAACGGTTCAGCCAAAGCGGCGAATTCTTCATCTCGCCCGAGTAATTGACGGTTCCGGCCCAGACATTGGTCTCACCGGTATGGGTCATGTTCACCGAAGGCAGATTCAGGATACCGTCACCCTGCTTGATGAGCCGGGTGCTGCCCGAAAGACCGCCGCCCGTTACATTACAGGTATAATACTGGTAGGTAATGGCCGTTTTGGTCGTGGCATTGTCGCCTGCTTTTCCCTGCACCCACGAAGGAACGTTGAAGGTCACAATGTAAGGACTGGCTCCTTCCTGAATGCTGATTTCGGTATTATTGTTTTCGCACACAATCAGGTGCTCGTCAGTCGTAGTAACCGTTCCGCCGTTGGCAATCTCGGTACGTCCGGTCATGGTCAGCGGAGCAGGTGCCGTAGTGATACCTTCCAGTTCGCCCAGGAAATACGACTTATGAGGGCACTGGTTGTAACCCATCGACTGCCATACCATGGCATTCCGGTACTGGTGATCGTGCCAAAGGGTTGGAATACGGTATTTGGTTGAATAACCTGTGGTATATACGCGGAGAGCCGTATTGTCGGCTGTACGAAGGACTACCTCCTCGCGCCAGTCGCCGAAGATATCGCCCTGTGCACCCGGATTGTTCTTGGTATAGTTGTTCATCTTGGTGTCGTAGGCATTCTTCTGCAGATTGGCCACACGTCCGCCACCCGGCTTATACACTACGCCATAGCCTTCCGTGCCCGGGCTTTCCAGATACTCGTCCAACAGGTCGCCGTCGTAATAGATTCGGCTGTTCAGATCGCCCCAGCTGATCAGGGCATCGCCGTTCAGCTCGGAAATAATCTTGTCGGAAGTGGAGCTGACCCAGCCAGAGGCTACGGAACGACCCACCGAACCCGGATAATCGTTGGTGAAATTACCCATCAGCGCACGACCGTCATCGCCCGAAGCGGTCTGCCGGTAGTAAATCTCCGAAGTGCAGGCATTGCGATAGTTGTTGGCCGGCGATGACTCGTTGCAGGCAAACATTTCCTGATACTTGCGGTAGGGATCGAAATCGGAGCAGTGCTGCGAATCACCGTGTCCGAGGCCGGTTGTTGAAAGACCCTTGCCGTTATCGTCGATGATCATCGAACCGAATACAATCTCGTCACGGCCGTCCCAATCGACATCGGCTACCTGGAAATTATGATAGCCCTGTCCGAACCACATACCGCTCGTTGAGCATTGCCAGGTCCACAAAGGAATCAGCTTATGGGTAGCAGGATCCACATCGAACGCCTTCATGACGTGCTTGGTGTAGCAACCGCGTCCCAGGAAGATCGACGCATGACGTCCGTCCAGATAGGGAGCCGCCCAATAATGCTTGGTGCTGCGATGTCCCACAATGCCGCTACCCCAGTCGGAATCGCTTCCGCGGGCAATCGGATAGGTGAGATACTTCGGATGACTGGCTTCGCCGATCTCATAGGGCTTGCCGGTAACGCCTTCCAGATAAAGCAGGTATTCGTTACCCGAGGAAGTGTATTCGATGCCGCTCCAGCGGGTATCGACCGCCATGGAACCGATGGTATCGGCCGATCCGTCGGCATAATGCAGGATGGCATTGTCCTGAATACGGAGCAACACCTCTGCCTTACCGTCCTGATCCCAGTCGAAGCAGACGGCATCCCACTGCTCGTCGGCTCCCGAAAGCATGTTCGGTCCCAGATCAATCCACCACAGACGTGTTCCGTCCAGCCGATAGCAGTCGAGCACATGGAAGCAGTTCTTGTTGCTGACATCGGCAGCCAGGTCGCAAGGACGCTTCACAATAAATTCAACTACACCGTCGCCGTCCAGGTCTCCCATCGAAACATCGTTCAGGGTGTAATGGGAGGTGACATCGGTCCCGTCGCGACCCGTAATCTTCTGTACGGGAACTTCCAGGAATCCGTCGTTCCAGCGGGTGATTGCAGCCGACTTCGGCTGTTCCACGCCACGCACGACCGCTGCAACCTGATAGGAACTGGACTGTGTTCCTGCCGTATGCTGGTAGTTGGAAACCTCCAGGTTGGTGGCTATCGGACTACCGTCGCAATACAGATTGTAGGTAACATCGTAATACTCCTCACCGAAAACTCGCCAGGAAACCAGATTTCCGCCTCCGCTGTTAGCGGGTACGGCAACCAGACCGCGGTCCAGTTTATCGGTGATACGTTGTGCCGTTACCGGAGTAATGGCAACCATTGACAGCAAAATGACAAACAGTTTTTTCATTTAAATTGAGTTTGAATAAATAAGTTAGAATATAGGGTTTAACGCAGAATCACTTTCTTGCCGTTCCTGATAAAGATACCCTTGGCCGGCTGCGTAACCTGACGTCCCATCAAATCGTAATAGGTGTCGGTTGACGCTTCGGAAGATATCTGAACCTCCTCCAGTCCGGTAGCCCAGTCCGTGAGCTTCATCGGTCCGTAGTAGTAGAGCCGGAAGTTATCGATCATGGTCCAATAAGCCGTTCCCGTATTACCCATAATGCCGATATACACCGTACCGGCCGACGAACGGAACTGACGGTATTCATTTTCGTAGTAACCGGCAGCAAAGTGGGCAGCCGCACTGGACATGGTATTCGGAATCCAGGTGCCGTCGGCCATCTTCCTGTCGTCGGCATGCAGCGACGTTTCCGAACGGTCGGCCATCAGATTCCTGATCTTTTTATACGTCGTGTAATTGCCGATATACAAACGGGTATTGGCATTGTCGGTGCCCGCCGTATAGCTGGTATAGACATCCGAATATCCGCCCGGACGCTGGAAGCCTTGCACCTTGACGCTGTAGGTTCCCTTCGGCATGTTTGGAATACCCTGCTTGCAGGATTGTGCCACCTCATAGAATTCGACAGCACTCTGTCCCCAGGTTCCGGTGGTGATGGACCAGCCCGACAGATCGGTATCGAAACCCGGATTCGAGAGGAACGGAGTCAGGTCGAACGGAGTCAGCGTATCGAGCACACAGACCTTTCCGAGCCAGTTCTTGCCGGCCAGCAGCACGGAATCGGCCAGATCATTGATATCGGAAGCCGATGAGCTGGCTTCGAACTGACTCTGCCAGGCTGACAGTTTGGACGTCAGCACGTTGTCGGCATCCTTTTCGATCTGGTAATGAGGCGTTGCAAACAGACCGTCAACCAACGACCGGTTCTTCCGGTAAAGTGCCTGAACCGACTTCAAGCCGGCATCGTCCATCTCAACAGATTCTGCCTCGGTCAGGATGACCCAACGCTGCTGGGCTGCATTGTCGGAGATATCGAAATCGGACTTTCCTACTGCACCGTTTGCCGAAGCCGTCAGAGCCGGAGGGGTGTCGTCGTAATTGTCAGGATACAGCATCCAGTAACCCCTGCTGACCGCCAACGTATTACCGTTGATGTCGGTAATGTCCTTGCGGCTGCGCATCAGCTGGAAGTTCTGGTTCGAGCTGACGGTTGGGGATGAAGCGGTAATAAAACCGTTACTGGAATAAGAGATCCGATAACCGGACTGCGCATTCCTGAACTGATAGTACTGGTTGTTTGGAGTGAATGTAATGTACCAGGCTGCTGCATCGTTGGCGGCGGCTTCGGCTGCCGTCATCTTCTGCCACTGCAGCTTATGATCGGAAGTCTCGGTCAGGAACGAGCTGAAAAGTCCGTAGGCTTCGCTTTCGTTCTTGATGTAATACTTGATGGTGTCTTCCTGATCGAAAGCATAATACGCCAGACCGAAAGCACGGGTATAGGTTGGCGGCAAGCCATCCTCACCTACTGCCTGAGCCAACAGGCTGACAGCCGTGTACTGCATGTCGGTACCGGTATCCTCCTGGGCTCCGTTTACCGAGAACGAAGACATGTTGGAACCTCCCGTAGCCCAGATATGGGTAGCATCGCCTGTCGGATATTCGGTAGTGCTGTTATCCCAGAAGCGCATCAGTTCGGTTGTACGGTCGCCCAGCCACCGGCCGGTACCGCTGCCTCCACGGAGCGGAGACGAACCGCCGTACCACAAATCGTGCTGACCCACGCCAATGGCATGCAGGGCCTCGTGCATAATGGTACCGGTACGCTGATACGATGAATTGGGACCTACGCGCATCCAGCCGCCGTAACTGCAGTCGGCAGTCGGAGTACCCGATCCGTAATGCACATTCAGATGAAGGTCGGGAATACTGGTCAGCTTATTCCAATAGGTGACACACGACTCGACAGCCGCATTGATACGGCCGTTGGCCGCAGCATCGGCTCCGTTGTCGTACTCCCAGGTGATCGTTCCCATCGGCAAGGTGACAATCTTGATGACATCGCCGTAGCCTACCGTTCCATCCTTGCCCACAGCATAGGCACGGGCATAGTAAATGGTAGCAGGCGTCAGTCCCTCCATGCGGAAAATCAGGCCATTGTTCGAATAGGTCTGGTTTGAATGACTGTCTTCGATGGTCGGGTTCCGGTTCTCGGAACTCCAGCAGAATCCCCGCGTATGAATGGTATTGCCGTTAACAGCCGCAAACTTGGCACGGCCATAGGCACATGTAGCACCGCGCGCAAATCGGGTATCAGTAGTAACATTGGGGGCATTGTCTGCCCATACAGGTATGAAATTGGCTGCCAGAACCAGCAAGCCTGCGGTTTTCAGGATTGCGTTCATAGTATTCGGTTTTTTATCGGTACAACTTCAATATATTTTATTTGTACAACTTCAGTTTACCATCACAAATAATCAGTCCGTGACTGTTCCTGCCCACACGGCGTCCCGTCAGGTCGTAACATGCCGGCGCAAGTGTACCTGCCGCTTCAACCGTTTCGATAGCCGAGATTTCTTCGCCGGCATAAAGCAAAGCAACCTCGTCGGCCGTCAGGGCGAAATCGTAGATACGGAGGTCGTCGATGTATCCCTTGAACAGCGGATCGGCACTGTACTGACTGCGTCCGATATAGTTCCGGACGGTCTTCAGGTCGGAAGGACGCAGCGTAATGTCGGTCGAAGTTCCAGCCAGTTTTCCGTCCAGATAGAAGGAAACCGACTCGTCGCTCAAGGTTACGGTTACGTAATGCCAGCCTGCACTTGGAACGCCGACCGACAGGATCTGTTCACTGCCTCCGTTCTTCAGCACCAGACGTGCATCGCTGCCGCTGTTAAGGGTCACAAAGAAGTAATGATACTCATCGTTACCGAAATCGAAAAGCCTTGCCCAGGCAGTGGTCAGGTTGCTCTGATTAACCCAGGCGGTCAGCGTAAGCTGCTTCAGGCTGCCCAGCGAAGCCGGCAGGAGCAGATAATCATCCTTACCGTCGAGTACTGCACTGTGCGAACCTTCTTTCTTCAGCACGGCAACGGCCGAATAGGAAAGATCCGCTGCTGCGGCATCAAACAGATTTTCGGTTGCGTCTTGGGTCGTCTTGTCAAACGAATAGCAAGCCACCAGGTTCCGGCCCTGACGGACGTCGACCGACACCGGCTCGGATGCTTCCGAACGGTTACGGCTCTTGTCGATGGCTTTCACCTTATAGTAATACGATGCGTTCAGATCGCGCAGGCCGTTGTCGACAAATACCGTCGAATCAATCATTCGGCCCACAACATCCCACTGAACGGAAGCAGGATCCTCGCCTGCCAGTCCGCGAAGCACCTCATAACCTGCCACATCCGATTCCGAATTGGCATTCCAGCTCAAACGTACCGAAGCGCCCTGCTGACACACATTAAGACCTGTCGGAGCGGCCGGAGCCGTACTCTCAAGAGCGGCATCGATTGGGATGAAACGCCATTTCTGGATATCGTTGCCGCTGAACACATTCTGCTGCACGCCCGAAGTGGCGCTCTTGCCCTTGGATTCAATGTACAGGCCGGAATGACGGCTGCGAAGATACCAGTAGCCTTCGCCGGCATATTCGATAAACCACTGCTCGTTGGTTCCCAGTCCTCCGGAGTAACCTATCAGCGTACCGCCTGCCGATGTACTCCAATCCTTCAGGTTGACCGCCTGCTTGGGGTTTCGGGCACTGCGCAGATAGAAATAGCCGAAGTCGCCGCCAACGCGATCGCTGACAGGTTCGAGAACCCACTGCTGATACGTATTTGACTGCGTTCCGGTATAGGTTTCCATAGCCAGGGCAACATTCGTTCCCGAGGCTCCGTTATCATAACTCAACGCACTGTTGTTACGTTTGTTCAAGAGCACGTAGGTGCCTGCCGACACATACTCTACCGGTACGTCCTCGCCGTAATGAATCTGAATCATGCGTTCGGCATTCTTCTGGTCCTCGCTGGCATAACCGGAACCGCCAGGCAACTCCTGAGCGTAATTCTGCACCGGACCGTAGGATTCGTAGTACATTTCACGGTCGGTTCCCCAAAGCTCGAAGGTGTTGGTCGAAGCCTGACGCTCCGAAACACCCAGGAAGGCATCAATGCGACCCGAAGGACGCTTATACACGGCAGCACCGCTCCAGGCAGTACGGTTCTCTGCATATCCGATTTCCTTACCGTAGTAGGAAGCCTTGCAGAACTCACCGCGACAGGCAGCCTCGTAACCCCACCATACACCGTTCTGCAAACCGTAATGAATGCCCACCAGAGCCTCCATCGTATTATGCAGCTCGTCGGCAGTGGCCACATTGCCATCGCTGCGAACCGTTTGCCAGAACTTGGCATAAGTACTGAATTCACCGGCCAGCTGATGCGTGTTACCCTCATCCACGTAGGGTTTCATGTAATTGTACCACGACAATGCCTGATCGCAGTTCAGGGTATTGCCGGCACTGATACGGATGTTGTTGAAGAAACTGTCTTCGCGGATCAAACGGCAGATCTCGCGGAAATCCGCCTTCGACCCTTCGCCCCAAGGTGTGTAGTCCGGCTCGTTGAACGGAGAAACCGTGCAGACGGTATAGCCTTGCCGCTGCACGTACTGCACGCTGGCCTTGATGACACGATACCACTCTTCCGGCTTGCCGTAATAATTATCCGAATTCAGCGCCTCGTGGTCGCAGTTCATGATAAACACCCTGGCTCCGCTCTTGGTAATATTGTTGATGCGGCTCTGCAAGGCTGTCTTTTGGGCAGTGGAAAGATTGCCGTCGGCATCCACAAGGTCGGACGGCTGGAAAGAGATACGGCCGATCTGGATGACATCCTTGCCGATGAAGTTCGTGCCGCGCACTACATTGTCCTCACTGTTCCAAGCCACATCCATACCCCA
>JAGBQS010000105.1 GCA_017632695.1 Bacteroidales bacterium | reverse complement strand
TAAAGTTTAAAGGGGAAAGGGTAATGTAGATAGCATACCCCACGGATAATATCTGTCACATCCAATATATGCTCGCAGAAAGCGCAGAAATCGCAGAAAGCCTACATGGTCGTGGGGCACCCCTTTAGGGTGCTGGTCTCCCCACAGCACCAAACCGAGGGTGCAGCAAGCTGTACCCCCGGTTACTGAGCGGTGACGCCTTCAGCGTCAAAACATTTACGATTTTATCATTTTCGATTAACTATTTGAATAGATAATAGAGAGTAAAGTGATCCCCGCAACCTGCGTTGGCAAGTTGCGGGGATGTGTTTGCCAGTTTTGGCAAAATTAGTATCATTAATGGAAACTTTAGGCAGAACGGTTGGTAATAAGTTAAACGTCAGACAAGACCTTATATCTGCGCTGGAGGGCTACAAGGACGCTGCGCTCTGCCAACGGATTAAGTCCGCGGAATGTGGTGTGCTGCTTCAACTGGTCCAACGGCATTTCCAACAATAGCTTTGCAATACACTCATCGGCAAAAGAGTTGGAAACAACATTGACACCAGTAAAGTCGAGAACAACCTTGTCGTTCTCGTTGATGAGAGCCACTAACTTCTGCCTGAGCTTTTGGCCCATATCGCGCGTTCCAAAGTCAGTTCCGTATTCTATGAATTTAAACTCTACCATAATGATTCCAATTCTTCTGTTTCAACAAATGTCTCGTTAAACTCTTCAGCAGCATCCGTGCGATGATCAACTATCAGACTGGGGTCAATCTCCTCACCCGTTCCTATTTCCATATAAATCAGCGTGCCTTGCCAATAGCCATTCTCGATAACCTCCGTCTGCCCGTCTTTTGTGACCAGCTTATGATGCCCGGAATGCAGGATGAACTCCTTACCGATATCTGCAATCAGCCTCGATGTGGTATATAGTCCGAATCCCATACCCTTACCATCGGTGATAGTGTCTTTGAGGCATAGCTTCAAGGCCTCAGCCTCAGTGATGTTACGGTATTTCCCGTTCTGAGCAAGAGAAGCCTGAATGCCCATGCCATCATCTGCAATAAGTATGCGCAGCGTCTTGTTCGAGCTGTCAAAATGTGTCATGGCAGTTCCTAACGGCTTGCCGGAATGGATATGAACATTATCCATCATCTCATACAGACAGTAACTTAATGCCTGAAGTACGCTGACTTCAATTTCGAAATGCGCGGTCATTGCTTTGACAACATCCCGATAGACAGCATTCAACGTCAAAGCGTCAAATACATCGATCGAGACATTTTCTTTTCCTTTGAAATACTTGTCTAATATGAATGCTACATCCATTGTCTAATGCCTGACTTATTGTTTCTTTCACGGTGCAAAGATACACATTATTTCCGAAATCATGCATTTTTTGCACACGAATTATCGTTAATTGCCCATTTAATGAATTATTCATGGGAATTTGGTGGCAATTGAGAGGCAAAATAAACGCGTCTGAGCTTATTATTCTGACAAATGCAAAAAATATCCTGCACCGTGTGGCGCAGGATATTATTATTTTGTGCAAGGGAACATGTGCTTCCCTTGGGATCAGTATCGTTCTGGTACTTACTTCACGAAGATCACCTTGCCGTTCAGGATCTGCAAGCCGCCCTGAACCTTGCTGATGCGACGGCCGGAGAGGTCGTAGCGGACAGCAGCAGCGTTCTTCTCACCTGCCTCGACAAGCTCTATAGCGGTATCGGCAGCGCCCAGCAGCTGGAAGTTGGTGTAGTATGGGAAGTAGAAGGTCAGCTTTTCCTCAGGATCTACGCCCTCGCTCTCGGCCAGGTCGATCACGTCGGAACCGATCCAGTAACCGGACTCCTCAACGCCCTTGATGCGTACAATGACGTTCTCCTTGCCTGCAAAAGCATCCAGGCTGCCGGAAAGGGCATTCCAGGTGTTCGAGTTCGGAGTATCCAGCTCGATCTTGTTCAATACGGTCCAGTTGGAACCGTCTTCGCTTGCCTCGAGGTTGGTCACCTTGGTCATGTAGTTCTCGGTACCGATTTCGGCACTGAAGGTCATGCCTGCCTCCACCTTAGGAATCACAACCTGCAGATAAGCCACATGGCCGGCTGTCACGTTGTACAGCGAGTCGCGCACAATGATACATGGCTTGCCCATCTTATTGCCACGGGTCTGCAGGGACTGACCCTCGGTGGTGTAGCCGCCCAGAGAATCAACGTACTGAACCATCTGGATCTGAATGTCCTTGTAACCGTCCTTGGCGAAGTTAGGAACGAGGTCGGCAGCAACGGCAGTACTGTTCTTGGTAATCTGCTGGAAGTTCCAGATAGCCAGATAAGGAATTTCCTTGCAGGTGATAACGAGGTTCAGGTCTTCCTCGAGGGTAATCTCGTTCGTAGTACCGGTCATGCCGTTGCTCCACGAAACAACTTCGTTCAGACCCTTGGTATCGACGGTAACGGTAACCACATCACCCTTCAGGTACTTGGCCTGATTAGGAGTAACGGTAACCTCGGCCGACTCAGAGCCTTCGATGCTGACATTGAGAGCAACCACTTCCTGCTTATCGGCAACATACTGGCTCAGGGCACCGATAGGCTCGCCGTTGGTACCGGCAGTGAAGACACGCTCCTGATTCCAGATACCGAAAAGACCGCCCTGTGCATCGGTGAACTTATCCCAGCCGAAGTCAACATCCTCGAACGAGAACCAGTTGAGCGTATCGATAGCCCAGGTACCTTCGCCATCACCATCGAGGCTGTTGGAAGCCTTGCCGAACTGCTCGAGCACGTTGTTCGAGATGGTACCCATACCGTAACGGATGGAAGCCAGGGTCTTGTGCGGCAGGCGTGACAGGGTGTCAGGAACGGCAGCCAGCATATCGTCGGTGATATCCATGTTGTTGTACTCGTCGCGCCAGTTCGGCTCGAGGAAGAAGTTGTTCTCGATGTTGAATACCGAGCTCTGACCTACGAAGTTATTGAAGGTCATGAAAGTATTCTGCGGACGGCAAACGAAAGTATTGTTCTTCATCGTGAACTGGATTTCGGCAACCGAATAGTCGGTCATGTAGGCAAAGGTGAAGAACGAATGCATATAACCCATGTTGTAGCACAGGTTGTTCTGGATGTCGGCTTCGATGATACGCATACCGAAATACCACAATGCCATCGGGTTGTTCTGCGAATAACCGTCGAAGAACTTACAGCCGTCCAGCTTGAACGAGTTGATTTCGCCACCGCAACGGACTGATATAGTCTCTTCGTTCTCCACGATATCGTGAGCAACCGGGTCGCAACGGAAGATGGCGCGATTGTAATTGGTGAAATCGCAATTGGTGAAGTGAAGGTCGCCGATGAACACCTCGAAATCGGTGTTGATACGGAACATGTACTTCGAGCTGGCGGTACGTCCGCCGGTACACTCCAGCTGCAGGTTATTGAAGTGCAGGTTGGTGGCAGTACCCTCGGTGTTGGCAGTAGCCCACTTGGTCTGCATGGTCAGAACCGGCTTGTCGGGATGCTCCTCGTCGGTCAGACCGTTGATGGTGATGTTACAGTCGAGCGGCCACTCGAAGCCGTTCGACATACTGATGTACGAACCCGCAGCAATGTTGATGACGGTCTCGGTTTCCTGTCCTGAACCGGCAGCAGCCTTGATGGCGGCTTCCAGATCAGCCTTGGTGCTTACGGTGGTGTCGGCCATAGCCTGAACAGACATCAAAGCTGCCAAAATCGCGAAAGAAGTAAAAAACTTTTTCATTTTGTTGGAATTTAATGTTAGTATTAGGTGAATTGAATAGAGATATTTCGGGTTTCAGAGCGGCGGAGCCTTATTTCAGGCTCCAGTCGATGAAGTATTTTCCGGCCAGTGAAGACCGTACCTGTGCATCGTAAGCCGTACCTGCGTACTTGCCTCTGATGCGGTCGTAAATAATCTGATAGTCCTTGCCGTAGCGTTCGGCCATCTTGCAAAGATAGCTGTACGACTTGCCTTCGCCCGTGAACTCCAGCAGGAACTCGTCGGCCAGTGCCAGGTCGTACTCCCGGATACGGTCGGCATCGAAGGCAAACGCCAGACTGTCGGCAGCCGATGCGCCTGCGGCAATGTCGGTGAGCGGATGTGCCGTACCCTTTACCATTCCGGCAATGCCCAGATCGCCGTAGCCGCCGTTGCTGGCAAAGAATGCCGTGTAGCGCTCATCCCAGATGCGAGTGCCTGCCAGACTGTCAGTCGGCAAGGTATTGACGCCGCCCGGGAAGCGGTTGATGATACCCTGATTGAGCAGCGTGGCTGCCACATCCCAATGACCCAGATGGTTTTCGGCCTCGGCCAGCAGGAAATGCAGCTCGTGTCCGCGATACAGGTAAATCATCGGCTCAATCTCGAAGATCTTGCTGCGCAGGTAGCCCAGCGAATTGTAGCGGGTATAGTAGAACTTGGAGAGTGCCATACCGCCGCTGAACTGTGTTACCATCAGGCGCTGCGTCTCGCTGCGCAGGTCGGAGCTGTTGTACAGCGACAGGCCGTACTGCGAAGGCTTCAGGTAATATCCGTCGCCCGGATACTCCGGACACAGATACTGCACGATGCGGTTGCGCTGGTGATTGTCGTAGTCGTAGAAGATGGCCGAAAGCGTCTGCTGGTGTCCGTCGCCGGCTCCCACCGTGATGGTTTCCTCAACGGCTCCCTCGCCGCGGAACAGCTGGCTGTAGTACAGCTGCAGGGTCATCGTGCAGGAATAACGGTACCAGCCCTGCAGCGCCTGCTCGTACAGGAACTGCAGCACATTCTCGCGCACCCACTGCCAGTCGGCCTGAGCCGCAGCAGCATCCTCGTAATTGGTGCGCCACGAAGCCAGTTCGGCACGCATGGCAAGCCAGTCGGGCGACATGTATTTCCAGTAGTCGTAGTTATCGTCGCCGTTAATCGGGTCAACCCAGCGGGTCCAGTCCATCGTCAGGTCAGCCGGAATCTGCTGACCGCAAACATAGATGCCGTTATCCAGGAGGTCGATGCACTTGTCGCAGATACCCTTGACATCCAGATGCTGGAAGGTCTTGCTGTCATTCAGCGAAACGAGTTCGGTATTGTTGGTATCGTACCAGTAAGCCTCGCCGTAAATGCGTGCCAGCATCGTGTATGCCCAGACCTTGTAGCGGAGTGCTCCGGAAATAAGACGCGGAATATGCACCTTGGCCGAATCGCTAAGCGCTCCGTTCACCTGACGGACAAAGTCGTCCATCTTGATGATGAAATCGTTGCTCGCCACAATCACGGCATAATAGCCCGTCGGATCGGCATACTCGTTGCCGTCGGTAGGCCGGTAGTTGTTGATGTCCTGTAAAGCCACCGGCGCATTTCCAGTCGTCTCAAGATACTGGCAGCGGGTATCGGTCAGAATCATGGCCTGGTCGCCCACTTCCTGCATACGGGTCTGGATGCCCAGATAGCCGCGGTACATGTCCGATTCCTTCTCGATATAATCGTCTTCGTTGAGTACGTTGTCCGGATCCGTTTCGAAGAAATCATCGCAGGCGGCAAACAGTGCACTGAACGCCAACGGCAGCACCGCCAGCAGAAGACACTTACGAATGGTGAATACTGAATATTTCATGCTGATGAATGTTTTAGAAGTTCAAGTTCACGCCGACTTTGAAAACACGGGGACACGATACCTTGGCATAGTCGAAGCCGCGAAGCGACTCGCTGTAGCCATAGGAGAATTCCGGATCGCCGCCCAGATATTTGGTCAGCGTGAAGAGATTTTCGGCGCCGAGCCAGATGCTGCCGCTGGCAAAACGCACCTGCCGGCGGGTAAAGTCGTACGACAGACGCACGTTGCGCAGCTTCAGGTACGAGGCATCTTCCACCCAGCGGTCGGAGAAGAAGTTATTGCCCGACGGATCGCCATAGGCTGCACGCGGCATCGAGGCATGATCGCCCTCCTTCTGCCAACGCGAAATGACGGACGTCGACTGATTGTAGAAACGGTCCATCGACTCGGTCTGACGGCGTACGGCATTGTATGCCTTGTTGCCTACACTGTAGCTGAAGTCGGCCGACAGCAGCCACTGGTGCCAGCGGAGCGAGGTTCCGAATGAGCCGAAGAAATCGGGTGCCGCCGAACCGAGGCAGACGCGGTCATCGTCGTTGATGATATTGTTGCCGTCCTGATCCGTGAAAATCACATCTCCGCCCTGATAGCTATTGCCATAGGTATTCTTCAGGCCGGAGGCTTCGGCATCGGCTGTGGTGGCATAGACGCCACGGGTCTGGTAACCGTAGAACTCTTAGGGCGACTTGCCTTTCTGCAAAAGCGTCTGTGCATCATCGTCGCCGAAATACGAATAGGAGTTCACAATGCGCTGCCGGTTACCCAGAGAGGTAACCTCGCTGCTGAGACGCGAACCGGTTGCATATACTACCCAGTCGAAGTCCTTGTTGTGAACCGGATTC